>NZ_JAQNCQ010000153.1:0-32608 GCF_028368005.1 Geitlerinema sp. CS-897
TGCCAGCAGATGCACCCTTCCCGAACTACCACGTTCAGGCTAAGCGTTTGACCGCTGCCAAGACTGAATTTCCTCAGCTCAAGACGGTCAACGCTCAGGTTCTTCAGCAAGTCCTTAGAAAACTTGAGTCCTCGACTCCGCTCGGACTCAACGCTGAGCGAAGTCGAAGCGAGTGGAGTCGAAGCGTTGAGACTTCTTGGGAGTCATGGCGGTTAAAACGTTCGGGTCTTCCACGATTCAAAAAGCCGAATCGAATGCGGTCGTTGGTCTTCCCCCAGATGCTCAAAAACTGCATCCCCCCAACCCCCCGAAGTTCGGGGGGTTGGGGGGATAGGAATGTTGGGCAAACACACCCTCGATGCTGGATTGGGTCAATTTGTGAATCAGATCCTTCCCTGGGTGTGCTGGAAGCGCGATGTCTTTTACGGCAAGGTGGATGCCCGTGGCACTTCTCAGGAATGTCCGGATTGTGGGGCAGAGGTTCGTAAAGACCTCTAAACTCGAATCCATCACTGCCACAACTGCGGTTCGATCGAGTCCCGTGATGTGGCGAGTGGACAAGTCATCTGTAGCCGTGGGCAACGGCAAATCGAAAATGCCTGTGGAGTTGAGGCGACGGGGGATCGGGTCACTGATTCTAGTTGGCTGGCTGTGAAACAGGAAATCTTTGGGGTGACCCAAGGAATCTTCCTGCATACCCGGAACGGGTTGCTGGAAGAGAATGTTAATTATATAGTAACTCCGTACACACCCCTCTATCCCTTGTGAGGTAAAGGATTCGAGCGATGACTCGGACTTGACCTCGACTTCTCGTACCTCGAAATTTGTTAGTACGTTGTCTTTACGATTGTCGGACTCGACGGGGGTACGATTTTCCAAAATCAGATCGATTTCAGCCTCGACTTTCTTCTGTTCCCGCGTGTCGCGCTCGTACCAGCGATCGAACACTTCCATCCGTCCGTCGTTGAGTCCGATCGCGTTACCGTCTTTATCCTCGGCGGCCAGTTTGTAAAGCCAGATAATTTTCCCCTCGACTCGAGTACGGGACGAACGTTCGAGTTTCAACCCCATCTCTTTAAGCAGCGAGTTGGCGGTGGCGATCGGGCTGACGCCGTGTTGGTTGCGTCCGTGGACTGGTACGATTTCTCGCGCTTCGGGAAATTTTTCGATTTGTCGGACGATATGAAGGAGTTTGGGGTCGTCGGCCGTCCAGAGATGGTCGGGTTCGGACTCGATCGCTCGCACGAAAGCCCCCACGCCCAACACTTCCAAGCCTTTGACAGTCACGGACTTACACTGACGGTTAACGTCCCAAGTCCACAATCCACCGTCACGACCGAAAGCTTTCGTCAGACAAGCCTCATCTTTGAATTCCACAAACTTGCGTCCTCGGGTAAGTTGGTAGTGCTTCGTCAACAGTCCGTACCAACCGTCGTCGTCCCGTTCGATAAGTTTGGGGGTGATTTCGTCGGTGGCGTAGCGTTTTGATAACTCAAACTTGCGAATCTGATGTCGCGCTTGCGGCGATCGCGCGTTCGACCGCTTCAGCTTCTCGTATGCGTCTTCTGAGACGGGTTTGGCGTCGCAGATCGCTTGGATTTCCGCTTGGTGGTTATCATCGCGAGCCGCTTGAAACTTCGCGAGGAGATCGGAAAGCTTGTCGTCATCGGGGGCGAGTCCGACGTCTTTAACGGTATATCCTTCCTCTTCAAGCTCGTATCGGAGGGTTTCGCGGTAGGCGATAAATCCGGCGTTCTCTCGCGCGACGAGGGCGCTGAAAACGTTTTCCGAGGGTTCGCTGGCGGCCAGTGCCGATCTGACCTCGCGATGGAACTGTTCGGCTTGTGCTTCGGATGTCCGCAACGCTTTCTGTTTCAACAACAGATCGAGAGCTGCGAACATCTTTTTCTGCTCGACAACTCTGAAATACTTGGCCTTGGTCTTGGCGTTTCGGCCTAGCCGTCCGATCGTTGCGATGCGAGGAACCCAAACGTAACGTGGGACGTTATCTCGCAGGCGGAACATCGCTTGACGAACGCTGTTGACGCCTTGCTGTCCCCAAGCTAGGACGAAGTTGGCGCTGAAGTGTCCTTTGATTTTGATATCTAGTCCGGTTTCGATGGCGGGGGAGGCGATGACAATATCGTAATCCCCGAGAATTTCGTTGAGGTTGGCAATACATCCACAAGCGGGATGTGTCGTGTCGGCGACGGTATCGGAATCGATCCGCAGAATTCGTTTGTCGGGAAACTCGCGGCGACAAAAGGTTTCGAGCGATTGCGTTCCCCATTTACTGGATGCTTTCTGACCGCTGACTTGGACGAACGGGCGTCCGCCGCTGCGAACCTGGGCGACCAACTGGTACAGCCAGTGATTCGGATTGGGTTCTGTGAAAAGATGGCACGAGCGATCGCTCTCTTTCCAGGTATTTTCGAGAATCCATGGGAACACCGACCGCCGCGCGTCGGCGATGTCGAGAATCCAGTCGATCGCGTGCCGCGAGAGATCGGCATCGGCGACAAATACCTGTCCGTGTTCTGAGTCGAAGACGTTCTCGAACAGAATTTTGAGATTTCGCATCACCGTGATGCGGTGTTTAGAAATTTCCGTGTTGGACGCGAACAGGTGCATGAGCTGCTGTTCGATTTCGTCGAGGACGACGATCGCATCGTGATAGCGGTTGGGGTCGAACTGTGCTTGAGATTGGGCGTGAGCCGAGTCGAGGCACAGGCTGAACCCGAACAAATCGCCTTCGCCGTCTCGGAGTTCGGTGACGTAACGCAGTCCGAACCGTTCGCCTAACGCTTTCGCCAGTTGACGCCGGTGTGAGAGGACGACGACCGGCATGGGGTATCCGTGCGATTTTTCGTATTCGTCGTTAAGGTCGGCGATTTGTTCGGTCAACCAATGGGTTTTCCCGGTATTTTTCGGCGATTTGAGGCAAACGAGTTGGCGATCTCGCGGCGGTTTGATGTGAGTGGGGATATAGCGAGCGTTGACGGTTTTCGCCACGGCATAGTCGCCGAGTCCCCAGTGGTGTCGGGTGCAGGCCACCACTGCCGGAACTGCCCGCTCGAAGGCGCGAGCGAAGGCGTCAGCTCCTTGAATGGCAATGAGATCGTCTACCCCTTTGCCACATTTGCCGTTCCAGAGGACGACGCGAACCTCGCAGCCCTGTTTTTCGAGTAGTCGGGACGTTCGTTCGGTGGCGTGGGAAACGGCTAGGACGGTTTTGAGTTTTTTGTCTTCGTCGAAGGCAATGTAAAACCGGCGTCCCTCGACGGCAAACGGAATGAGATCGGGACGCAGGCTAAATTGCTTCCGGTACGATTCGTCTTCTTCGGAGGCGGCAAACATATAAATTCCCGGTGCGGAAATCGCCGCGTACCCGTGGGAAAGCAGGCTCATGGCTTTTTTCTCCCCTTCGGTCAAGACGATGGGAAAGTCGGGAACGGACTGCACCCACGGCCAGAAACCAGCGTCCTCGGTGTTGAGGAAACTGGCATCGAGTCCGAGAGCGTGAATAGCGTAGAGGAGATCGGGTCGGACTTTTGGCTTAGCTGTTTTTTGGGCGGTTTTGCCGAACCCTTCTCCCGCGTCTTGTTTGGGCGATCGCGTTCTGTATGCTTCTACCATCCGCCGTTCGTATTCGCTGGCGTAGCCGTGGCGCTTGGCGATGCGATAGCCGCATCCCCACGTCACCCGCGCGAAAAAGAGTTCGGTGTCGTGCTTCGGCGGTGATTGGTATTTGATGAGTTTTCCGTTTTTCCCGAGTTTCGGGCGGTTCGGTTTGATCCGAACCCAGTCTTTGAGCTTCCAGTCGTTTGACGGGTCGAGGGATTCAAAGAACAGCGCACCTTGTTCGAGGTGGCCGAATCGGCGGCGGATGTCGCGCCATTGGGCGTCGATCCAGGTTCGTTTGGTGAGTTCTGCGGTGTCGATCGCTCGCAGGAATCGTTCGATCGCCTCGTCACCGTCGAGATAGCGGCAGTTGAGTGCGGCGAGCGAGCCATCGATGGCACTTTCGGCGGTGAGTTCTCGCCAGTGGGCGGTGTCGATCCAAGGGGGGCAGCTCGTACGGTTTTCTCCTCGATTTTGGGTGGATTCCGAACTTGGGAGGTGTTCTGACTGTGTTTGGGAAGATTTTTTGGAAGAGGTCGTAAATTGCTGTATTTCCTTCTCCGTGGTGCTTTTGGGGAGTGAGACGCACCGATCGGGGGTGGGACTAGACTGGCAATCTGTGGTAAGTTGTTTGGTATAGCTCATTGGTGGATTAAGACTAAAGTTTCGTTCGTTGCTGGATTTAAACTGAAAGCTTCGTTCGTTGCTGAATTAAGGCAAGGCTAAAGTTTCATTCGTTGCTGGATTAAGACTGAAAGCTTTACTGAGGCTTAATTCATTTTTGAGTTAACCTAAACTCCAACTTCGCGGCGTTAGTGCGGCGTTTTTGGATACCCATCGATTAGCGAAAGTTTGGTAGCCGCCGCTAATCGTGTGGCTTTACAGAAAAAGGTAAAAGTGGAAGATCCTCGTAACTACGAGGGTTTTCTGCTTTTTACCCCAACTGTGAGAATCCTACGTTTCTAATCTGTGATTGAAGCGTAGATGAATCGTGACAGGTGTGCTACAAAATCATATCAGGTGGATATCAAAGATGTAGCCGTAGTGGGCGAACTTGCCGCTCGGATAAAAAGCGCTTACTCCACCTGCCAGTTGACATCCTCTCCGGCCTAAAGGCACGGAGAGGATGTCAAAATCTTTAATTTGACGGGGAAGAATGTCAATACGTCTCCTCGAGGTTGGGATACAGGTTGAGTTGACGCGATAACTCTCGGGCAATAAAAATCAAGAACTTGGCTGCCTCAGGATTGTCGTTGTGGGCAAAGTACGAGGCGGTTTGCATCAGCACCTGTACGAAGTGGGCATCTAGCAGATCGGAAGCCGCGTCTAAAACTTCTGGTTCTTTGCCATTGGGACACTTCAGGAGGCGATCGATCAGGTCGAAGTAGCGTTCCTGGCGTTGAGGGTCGGTGTTGAGATTCGTGTTCATAAAGCAGTTTGGTTGGGGCAGGCTTGTAAATCTTGCTGTATTAAACGATCGCAATTGCCTTGCTGAGCGGGGTCAGCAGCTTCAAGGCCGATCCAGCGATCGACAGTCGAGACATCAAAGCCGACCTCGTACCGATCGCCTACCTGCATAATCGGCCGACGAATCAGCAGCGGATCTTGCAACATCAACGCCAACGCTGTTTCTGCGTCGAGTCGTTCGGGCTGTACCTGTCCTGACTTGATTGCAGGTGCGGTGCGATTGAACCATTCTACTACCGGGCGATCGCCCAAACAGCGGTAAAGCCGTTCCTTCGTCCACGGCTCAGTTAGCAAATTGCGAGCGTTGACCGTATGTCCGGCTGCTTGGAGGAGAGCTTTCTGTTTGGTGTTGTTGATACAGCCCGGTTTTTCGTAAAAGACGATGGTAGTCATAAGCGATCGAGAAGTGTTAAAAATATTTTGCCGTTTGGGTCTTGGGTTCAAATTTGAAACGTCCCTTGGGTTGAGTATCACCGTAGAGTTGAAAGGTTAAAGCCGTTTCCCGCCCTACAGTTTCAGCTTGGTGAATGGCATCGGGATGGAAGCTGAGGATTTCTCCAGGGCTGAGTAAATGTTCGCCAACTGGTTCAATTTGTAATGGTGCATCTGAGGGACTGACACGATGCCAAAAAGTATGTCGTTCTTCTCCTTGAATTTGAAAGATAACTCCCCAAGTCCCGTGGTTGTGAATTGAAGATAACGCTCCCGGCTGAGTCGTAACATTTTGAACAGTTAAGGGATAACCAATCTCGTCGTAAAGTGTGGTTACATGGACGCCAGTTTCTCGATCGGGGAGTTTATATTGTGTTTTTAACCAATAAGAGTTAGTGACGATTTGGCGAACTTTTTCACGAATTTGAGGTAAGTAGTTCCACTCATCTTCCTCATTATTGGCATTTGCAATAATATCCAAAATCTCACTCAAAAACTGGTGCAAATAATAAGACTCACGAAGCAAATTCCACGTACGAGAAGCTGGACGAGATTGGCAGTGACCTGTTTTATCTACAAACCAATCTTTAGAAGTCATAATGTCACCTCAGAGCTAAAATATTTTAACAAAATTATGTGCAAATTGATTTAAAAAAATATATTTCTATAGTTATATTTCGTCATTTTCGTCGGTAAGGATCTTGAGAATAACTCCTGCTCCAAATTCATTGTTGGTATCGATAGCTTGAATCCGTCGAGCAATTTCAATGGCAGCTTGAAAAGCGCCCCAACGAGCCAACATCATACCTAGTGCTACGTACGCACTAAGGTAGAGGCGAATGGGTGTATCGCATTGTCGATCTCGTAAGACGATTTGGAGTTCCTCCCAATCATCTGGTAAAGATTCCTCTTGTGTCACTCGATCCATCACTTGCATGGCTAAACGTCTAGACATATAGTTATTGTGCTTGTAGAAAAAATAGCGATAAGCACTAACTAGAACTTCTAGGGTGGTCTCGGGATGGTTTAAAGCTTGAAGAATAAATTGCTCCGAGCAAGTAGTGTTTTCCCAGTTCTCAACGGCTGCTAAGAGCAGTTGTTTTATCTCGAGAGGAACTTGATACCAAGATGGGATAGTGGAGTGACTGGGGAGAGCGTTCATGTGAGATGAAATTGAGAAATATGAGGTAATGTGATGGGTTACTCTACTTGTTAAAACAAAGGAAATTTTTCCTTCGTGCTAACGATCTACAGTCTACGGACAAGTCAATTTTCAAACAAGGTAAACTTTACTCAAGGCAAGCTCATTTACCGCGATAGCTTGTCTGTGTTTTGAAGCCGTTGCCTCACCTGAATCTCTATAGTCAGGGAATTCCGAGTAGAGATTCAGGAAAGACGTCTTTTTTCTCAGTCAGCCAGGGCTGGAAAGTCAGCCTTGAGAATTTTAAGCCAATCGGCAAGCCGTTTTTCCGTTTTATCGCTTTCGTTCACTTCATCGAGAGGTAAGCCGACGAATTTACCGTCTCGAATTGCCGTCGATTGCTCGAAGGAATAGTCTTCTGTAGATACAGCTCCCACGATCTTGGCACCGAGGGCTTTGAATTGGTCGTGGAGAGTACCTAAAGCTCCGACGAAATGCTTGCCGTGACCCGTGCAATCTCCCGATCCGAATAGAGCGATCGTTTTTCCAGAGAAATCTGGCTTCTCGACTTCCATATCGAACAGAGGTTCGCGCCAATCATTTTGAACCTCTCCAGCTCCCCAAGTCGAGCAGCCGAGAATCAAATAGTTATAGTTCAGTAAATCCTCGAAGTCGTCGTAGTCATCTGCCATGCTGTACAAATCGCAGAGGTCTTCTCCGATTTCTTCATGGATTTTTTCTGCAATTTCTTCTGTAACGCCAGAAGTGCTGCCGTAGAAAATTCCAATTACTGCCATTTTTTGACTCCCGTTACTACAAGATATTGATACAGGACTGGATATCTTTGCAGAGGATAGTTTTAGCTATCTCAAGCGATCGCTCATCGACAGGCTTGCCTGCCCTCTGACAATTTCCCCCGTTCGATCGGTTTTCAACGTTGTCGGACAACGTGAGATGCCGTCCTTAAACCAAGTACGCTTCCATGTGGGTTTTAATCGTACAATCCGAGCGTGGGTAGGCTGCACAGAGCAACACAAAGCCCTTGGCAATTTGCTCGTCGTCTAGGAAAGACTGATCTTCTTGATCGATTTCACCATCGACTAACTTGCCCACGCAGCTCGAGCAAGCACCAGCTCGGCAAGAGAAAGGAAGCTCCAGGTCGTTCTCTTCTGCCGCATCGAGGATAAACATATCGTCGGCGACGGGAATGGTGACATCAATATTGCGCTTTTTGTTGATGAGTTGAACTTGGTAAGTGGTCACGATCGATCTCCTAAATTTATGGGAATTGATTCTAGAGTGAGTGGTTTGGACAAAACCCCTCCGAGGCTCGTCGGCAACTGTTTAACTTGTGAGGGGATCGGGGAGCTATAAGTCCCGCGCTGTATGTGTAGCATCAGCGTCGGGAGGAGGTCACGAACAGGGAACGGCAGGTGGCGTACAGTCTCCGGCTTGGAAGGACTTACCACAACCACAGGTGTCGGTGGCATTGGGGTTTGTAAATTTGAAGCCACTTTCAAGCAGTCCATCCACGTAGTCCACGACTACACCATTGAGTATGGGGGCGCTGATCGGATCGATGAAGACTCTGAGATTACCGGACTGCACGACTTCGTCGTCAGGGTTGGGTGCATTGGCAACTTTAATGTCGTATTCGTAGCCGTTGCAGCCGCCATCTTTGACGGCTAGGCGAATGCCTCGTTCTGGGGTGTAGTTCGGGGTTCCACGGACAAAAGTTCGTAGGCGGAGTTCGGCAAGCTCGGTGAGGGTAACGGTCATAGCAAGTCTCCTTGAGGTTAGGGATAAACGACAGTTGGAGTGGGAAGCGATCGCGGGTAAAGTCGATACTGCTGTTTTGGGAGATCGGGACTGCTAAAAACGCGACGCTTGTCAATGAGATTGGAACCGTGTCGGGAAATCGGTGTACTGTCTCTGGTATGTCTTAGGCGATCGCCGTCAAACTCGAAGATCGTTTGGCTGTGGTGATGCGGCCGCACACAGGACACTCAGGGTCGTGGTAGGGGCGGCGCTTGGCGAATTCAGCACGGGCTAAGTCCATCGTCAGAAGCTGTCCGAGGAGGGGATTTCCTAAACCGACGATCAGCTTGATAGCTTCTAAAGCTGCCAAGCAAGCCAACGTACCAGAAACCGCTCCCAAGACCCCAAAGCCCCAGCGGTCCCATTCCGGTTTCTCTGGAAACAGGCAGGAAAGGCAGGGGGTTTGCCCTGGTACGATGGTCGTGAGATAGGCTTCCATACCGTTCATGGCCGCCTCGATCATGGGTTTGTCCCAGCGTACGCAGGCTGCGTTGAGCAAGTCCCTTTCTTTGAAGTCAAAGGCGCAGTCGAGAGCAATATCGGCTTGTTGTACCAAGAGATCGATATTGTCAGAACTGACATATTCGCAGACGGCCTCGACCTCGATATCGGGATTGATCTGGGTTAGAGTGTCCCGAGCTTTGAAGACCCGAGGTTTGCCCACCCAGTCATCGGTCATGAGGATTTGGCGATTGAGATCGTCCCGCTGCAAATTGCCACCGCGCACCAGAATTAATTTGCCCACTCCGGCTACTGCCAGATACAGGGCAGCCGTTCCCCCCAGACCTCCAACTCCAGTGACCAAAGCCGTGGTGTTCTTGAGCTGGCGTTGTCCAGTTTCGCCCAGGCCGGGCAGCATCATCTGACGGCGGTAGCGATCGACTTCTGTAGGAGTTAAGGTTGGGAGCACGATCTCAATGGGGAGGAAGAGAGCAGGGGAGGACAGATGGGCGATCGCCCTATTCTTCGACAATATCGGATACCATCACCACGTTGGAAGGCTTATCTTGGAACACCTTAAACAACTTTTGTTCGACTCCAGAAGAAGTCAAAAACACGTTATAGGCGTTGATGAGTGCCTGCCGATAGATTTCAAGCAATTCTTCTTCACTTTTGGTTTTAGCTTCAGCCTCCACAAGTTGGGAGAATTTTCGCAGAATGTGCAGGCGATTGATGTTGACAACTTGGGGATCGTAGGGCAGCTCGAAAAAGTCGAAATACTCCTCAGCATCTTTGAGTTGATTGAATCGAGCTAGAGTTTTTTGGGCAGTCATGAGGTGGACTCCAAGGTTTTGAGCTGCTGTTTGAGATCGCGAAGCTGGCAGTAAATTTCATAGGTGCGATCGGCCACTTCGGGGAGTTTTTCGAGGTCGGTCGGGAGACCTTCAGCAATGTCGTGAAGGTCCATTTTCATCTGGCCGGCCTTGCTGTTGAGCTTTTTAATTTTGGTTTTAAGCTCGTCAATCGTGTTGGGTTGAGTCGTTTGAGGCATGGGCGTTAAGTCGGCGATATAGAAATCAAGCTTTCGGGTAACGAGAGGACTTTAACTCTCTCGGTGGGAAGTCTCGCGCTTTACCTGTCAAGGCGAGCCGCGGTCGGGATAGCTCAGGGGTAAGGTTTGCGTGCGATCGCGTCTAGAAACAACGTTGCCTGTGGAAGATGAGTGACGGTCTATGGGTCTCGTGTAAGACCCAACTGTGTTCGTACGCTAAGGCGAGAGTAGCTGAAACAAGAAGTCCGTATCGCCCTCGCGATCGATATCGAGTATTCCACTTAGATATCGCAAACCTCTGGGAACCGTTTGGCTAAATCGATACCTTTTGCGACCAATTTTTCACCTTCGGCATTAAGTTTTTCTAAAGAATCGAAGCCGAAGCGTTGTGCGTCTCGCAGGGTCTTGGAAACGAGAATCAGACGACCGGAGAAGATCAGCGCCCATCCGAAACCCTCGTGACTGAGATCGATCGTGACCTGGGAGAGTTGACCGGTTTCCTCTTCGATCCGAGCGGCCACAGCCCGATAGAAGGCTAAAATCCGACCCTGAGTAATGGGATCGACCTCTCCCTCCACCGGAATTTCCCGACGTTGCTTTTTGGAAAGCACGTAAGGCTTCAACAAGAGTTCGTTCGTCCAGTTGCGGTAAGTTCCATAAGGATCGTTGGCGCGAATCTGTTGGACGATCGCATTGAGAAACGGTGCTTCATCGACGATAAAGGTATTAGATGTTTTAGCAGCGGTGACACTTTCAACAGAACTCATGCGGTAATTTCCTCCTCGGTCGTTTCAAAACTGTTTTCAAAGTTGCGGGGTCGATCGTTCAGCAAGGCTTTACGTAACCAAGGGGGTGGATTCCCATTGAGAGTTTTGACAAACCGTGTCAGAACTTCTTCAATTTCCTCGGTTTCTGATTCAGCCTTAATTGGGGTAATGTTCTTGTAAATGAGGCGAGCGGCAGCACTGCCTCCAATTGCTGAAACGTAGACGATCGTGCAACCTTGTAAGGCTCGAAGCTTGGGTTCGAGCTTGTCTTCATTTCCGTCTTCTTGGAGATTTCCTTGGAATTCCAGGGTTTCTAGGAAGGTATAACCCTGGGTGTCCGCGTCGTAGACATCAATTTTGCTAGCCCATCCAAAGTGAGCGTTGATATGAACTGAATCTTGGGTTGCAAATGCAATTTTCATGGGATCTCCATTAACTCAGAGAAACTTTACCCTCACGCCAAGCGCGAACCTGGGCGTGGGCGTTTTCCTCGTCGGCTTCCATAAAGAGGTTGCCGATGTCAAAGAGGAGCTGGGTGGTACCGTCGTAACCCACTGTGGAACGATGCCCGTTACCCAGGCGATCGAAAATGGGGAAGCCGAGGCGGTAGAGGGGAACATCCAGTTTTTTGGCCAGGGGCTTGGCGTTGGAGTTGGCGATCAGCAAATCTGCGCCGGTGGCCAAGTTGGCAAAGTCTTCCAAATCGCCGATCTCGACGGTGGCGATCGGCAAGTCCTCGAGCAATTTCGATTTGGTGGTGGTTACGGCAGCATGAACTTTAGCGCCAGTGGTCGTGAGCCACCAGGCTATGCTGTGGAGTAAATCTGGCTCTAGGGCAAGCGCGACTCGCTTGCGGCCGAAGAAAAAGTGCGTGTCGAGGATGGCATCTTGCAACTGGCAGCGCTGATGCCGAAGTTGTTCGGGGACGGGTCGATCGCTCAATTCTGAAAGCGTTTGCAGGAACCGATCGACCTCCCTCAAGCCCGTCAAGCTATTAAACACGGCATAGTCCGTACCGAACCGCTGTTGTAGCAGCGTGGCAGCATCGGTCATGCTGTGTCCTACAGCCAAAGTAAACGTCGATCGACCGAGCGATCGCAACGCTGCCAACGTCGTCCCGCCACTCGTGACCGTACTGTAGCCGTCGGCCAAATGTCCGTCTAGAGATGTGGACAAATCGGGTAAAACGATCGGCGTCAAGTTGAAGGCAGCCACCAGAGATTTCACGGTCTGCACGTCGCCGGGAGTCAAAGCCGGGCCGGCTAACACCGTGACTTGACGCGCTGTCGGCAGATGGGAGTCGACCGATTCGGTCTCTTCGTTCCTGTCGGGAGGAATATCTCGCACCAACGCTTCGACTGCGGCCGCGTAGCCATCCTGCAAAGCGCCTCGAAAGTCGGGAGTAGAGGCAAAAGCAATAGGTAACGCGGCGAGTTCGGGGTGGCGCTGGCGAAGGGTGCGTAGAATTCCCTGCATATCATCTCCCCGCGTCTCTGTCAGTCCGGTGGTGCAGAGGCCGATAATCTCCGGTTGGGACATTTCCAGCAAAGTCAACATGGCGGTTTCGATGTTGTCTTCCCCACCCAAAATGGTCGTCACTTCTGTCATCGCGGTGGTCGATAACGGAATGGCTTCTCGGAAGTGTCGCACTAGCATCACCTTGGCAAAGGCCGTACATCCTTGAGAGCCGTGGAACAAAGGCATCATGCCTTTAACGCCCAAGAAAGCAAGTGCCGCACCCAGGGGTTGACTTTGCTTGAGGGGATTCACGGCGACTCCCTTCCGGCGGGATATGACTTGGGTAGGAGAAGTCATGTCGAGAGAGCGATCGCTCTCTTCTACTCCCTCACTTCCTCGTTCCGTCACGTCCCACGGCGCGATCGCTCGTACCTGTTCCCAAATCGGACTGTGTAGTGCCTCATCTAACTCCTTCGCCATTTCAATCATGCCCAAGTAGCCCGCATAGGGATGGTGGCGTTCTTGGTTGATATCGAGGAAGGGAATTTTAGCTTTGAGAGCGGTGTATTGGTTGCGTCCTCCGGCGATCAGCATATCGGCTTGGGTTTTGGCAATGACCTTCAGGAGTTCCTGGGCGTTGCCTTTTTGGAGCATGATGCCGTCTTTGCCGAGGAGCGTTTTGATTCGGGCTTTGTCTTCTTCGGTACTCTTTTTGGTACTGGTGGCCGCCACGTCGATACCGAGTTCCTGGGCAGCAGAGATAATCGACCAACTTTTGACACCACCGGTGTAAAGGACGATCCGTTTTCCCTGGAGGCGCTGACGATAGGGAGCGAGTGCCGATTGAAGTTGGGTCGTTTCAGCCTGAATCAGTTGCTCTACGCGAGCTTGCAGATCGGCATCTCCAAGTTTTTCGGCGATCGTTCGCAGCAAACGGTTGATATCTTCAACACCGTAGATGGAGGCTTCAAAGTAGGGAATCCCGTAGCGCTCTTCCATCTTGTGAGCCATATTGATCAACGCCTTAGAGCAGATCGTGACGTTGAGCTTGGCTCGATGGGCGCAGGCAACTTCGTGATAGCGGGCATCTCCCGTAATCTTGGCAAGGACGCGGATGCCAAGTTTTTCTAGTAGGGGGGTTATCGCCCACATCTCTCCAGCAATGTTGTACTCACCAATGAGGTTGATGTCGTAAGGCGTGGTATATTCTGGCTCTCGGGTTCCTACCACATACTCCAGCAGCGCTTCGCCACCGATGCGATTGCCCAAATTCTTGCTACCCACAAAACCGGGGGAGCTGACAGGAATCACCGGAATCTCAAACTTTTGGGCGGCGGCTTGACACACGGCCTCGAGGTCGTCTCCAATCAGTGCTGTCACGCAGGTCAGATAGACAAAGACGGCGGCGGGACTGTACCGATCCTTGACTTCCTGAATAGCTTTGTAGAGTTTTTTCTCTCCTCCAAAAATAATGTCGTTTTCGCTCAGATCCGTGGTGAAGCCCATTTTGTAGATCGTCGGACCGGAGGAGAGGCTACCCCGACTTCCCCAAGAGTTGCCCGCACAGGCGATCGGACCGTGTACCAGGTGCGCTACATCAGTAATCGGCACCAGGGCAATACTAGCCCCATCGAACGCACATCCCCCTTGAGCAGCACCGGGTTTAGCCTGCTGCTGACAGGCTTTGTTTTTGCCCTTCTCGCCTTTTTTGTGGTTGTGTTCGCAACCTGGCTGGGTCAGCAGTTCGTTGATTTTGCCAGAGGTCATTTTCATGGCGATGCGGGGGTGGGAAGAGCAAATGAGAGAGGGAATTGAAGTAGTTCTAAAGATGGGATGGTGAGGAACTTTGAACGAAAAATTTGGGTTGGAAATCCTGTCCCTTCGACTTAGCTCAGGGCAAGCCTTCTAGGACGGCTTTACAGTAGAATGAAATTGGTCACTGACCCACCCGAGACGATGGAGACAGAAAGCCTAACTTCAAAGATTGCGGAATCCGCAACGGCGCAGAAAAATCGGTAGACCGGGAAAAGAGGATAGGGCAATGGGCAGTCCAACCCCTGAATCAACAAAGTACATCAAGATTTCTCCTTTGAGATTTCGACACATAAGGCGGTGGGACACACCGTTTCAGCCTGTGGAGCGAACGTAAGACTCGAAAGGCATGGCGATCTGGAGAGCTGTTGCGAAAAAACCGTTAAGGGACAGAAGCAGGAACCAAAATCGTGAGGCTTCGCCGTGAGCGTCAGCCGAACGGTTTGGGAATCACCGCACTTCTAGGGCGGTGAGGATGTCAAGCTCAACAGATATACTGGGTCACATCTTCGCCGCGTACGTCGGCTAAATAGCTCAAAGACCGAAATCGCAAGCCAACCAACTCGTTGTAAACCGGGTTGAGTTCGCACAGAGCCGGAATATGTACCGTACGACCGAAGATGTTGACGTCGCGCTCGAAGGGACAGCAGCAGGGAATAACTCGGCAAACCAGGTGAGCAAAAAGTCGGTGGGTGACTTCAATTCGATCGATCCAGCGGCGCAGGGGACGGAAGATGTCGAAGCCAGTTTGTCGGCGAGGAGATACTGCGACGGGGTGCGGGTGTGGATGAGTATGTGCGGGGTGGGTGAGAAGTGCCATCGTAGGAGTTCGGGGGTGAAATACAAAATGCAAGTGAGGGAGATGTGAGAAGTGTCGCAGCGCTACAGGAATCGAGAAATCTCGAGTGTAAAGTTCACAATTCCTAGCTCGCACAAATAGTCTGGAGATTGAAAGCTTCGTTCTTTTAGACTGAGGCGAGCTTACTAGTCTTCTTGCTGAATCAAAGGTTGATAGTCTTCGTCTGCCAGTTCCAGTTCGCGACTGAGACAGCCCACAACAAAGTTAGAGTTAAGGAAATGTACTGAGTAGACATAGGCTCGTTGCAGGTAAGTACCGATGCCGACGATGTAGCCAATGTCACCTTTTTTGGCTAAGTGGTAGCCGATTTCTTTACCGGGAAAAGTGCCATCGTTGCGGATGACTTTGCGAGTGCGAACCCGGTTGCCCATATCGAACATCGGAGGACCGTCGAGTTCGATTTCTTCGCTGAGTTTCATGATAATTTCCAATACCGGACGGGAGCGTAGGGGTACGGCCGGCCGTACCCCTACCGAGACTTAACGGATCAGGTCAAAGGAGATATCAGTTTTGGCAGGGACGATCGTTTGGCGATCGAGTTCGTCTAGAACTGTGTTCACAATCCAGTTGAATTGGTTGATCGCTCCCTGATAGCCGATGGTGGGATAGCGGTGCATGTGATGGCGATCGAAGATGGGATAACCAATCCGAACCAATGGCGTCTTGGTATCTCGCCACAGGTACTTACCGTAGGAGTTCCCGATGAGGAGATCGACAGGCTCGGTGAAGAGGAGCGATCGCAAATGCCACAGATCCTTCTTGCCCCAAATCGTCGCGTCTTGTCCGTAGGGGTTGTTTGTCAAGACTTCACGGAGTTCGGCTTCAAAGTCGGGGTTGCTGTTCGTGACCAGGATGTGAACCGGCTCGGCACCCATTTCCAGCAAGAACTGCGTAATGCCGAACACGTGATCGGGGTCGCCGTAGAGGGCGACGCGCTTACCGTGAATCCAAGCTTGAGAGTCGGTCATGGCATCGACGGCGCGTCCCCGCTCTGCTTGCAGTTCTGCGGGAATCGCCTTACCCGTGATGGCCGATAGCGCCATCAAGAATTCATCGGTTCCTTTGATACCGAAAGGACGGAAGTTATAGGTCTTCTGTCCCCACCCCTTGGTGACGTATTCCTGGGTCTTGGGCGTGGTGTACTTCTGGAAGAAGAAACTACCTTCAGCGTTAATCGAGTCGGCGGCGTCTTCTAACGTGGTCAAGCCGTTATACATTTTGAATTCACCCGTGTTGGGAGAATCAAACGTATCGGAGTTGTCCGACAAGATCGTATAGTCGATGCCGAACAGACTCAAAATGCGCTTCAACTCGCGGATGTTGCCCACATAGGGATCGAATCCCAGGTTGAAGTTGAACTTGCCGTTGGTCGTTTCGGTTTTTTTACCTTCCGTCAGCGTTTTCAAGATGCTGACGAGCATGTTGTCGTAGCCGGTAATGTGAGACCCGACAAAGCTGGGGGTATGTGCCGAAGGAACCGGTAAGTCTTCAGGAATCAGTCCTTCGTTTTTAGCGGTCTGAATGAACGAACCGATGTCGTCCCCGATGACCTCTGCCATGCAGGTGGTGCAAAGGGCGATCATCTTGGGATTGTAGAGCGTGTAGGAGTTTTGCAGACCCTGTTTCAGGTTGTTCAGTCCGCCGAAGACTGCTGCATCCTCTGTCATCGAAGACGAGACGGCTTGAAACGGCTCTTTGTAGTTACGGGTTAGGTGAGTCCGGAAGTAGGCGACGCAACCTTGAGACCCGTGGCTGTAGGGCAGGGTGCCTTCAAAACCCGAGGCGACAAACAGAGACCCGAGGGGTTGGCACGCTTTGGCGGGGTTAATCGTCAGGGCTTCCCGAGCGAAGTTCTTTTCGCGATACTCCCAGCTCTTAGTCCACTCCGCGACTTCAGCCACTTTCTCGGCACTGTGAGCGCCTTCAAACTGGCGCTTGTACTCAAAGAGGTCTTGGTAGGTATCGGTTTGGAAGAGTTCGAAGTGATCTTGGATTTTGCCGGGTTCGGAAGGCGTCTCCGGCACTTGGGGATTAACGTTCTCAGTCATAGTGGTTTCCTTAGGGGTGGAGGGGAAGGGGGTAGAAACGCGATCGCTCGCGCTTCTACCGGGACGTTTCCTATAGGGAGCTTTCCTCTATTGCTGCCAGGGAGCCTGAACTAGACCCCAGGTGGGATTGTTGATCGCTAAATCCATGTCACGGGCGAAGACTTCAAACCCTTCATAACCGTGATAGGGGCCGGAGTAATCCCAAGAGTGCATCTGACGGAAGGGCAAGGCCATTTTCTGGAAGACGTACTTCTCTTTAATGCCGGCTGCAATCAGGTCTGGCTTCATTTTCTTGGCCAGCTCTTCAAACTCGTAGCCGCTGACATCGTCGTAGATAACGGTGCCTTCACTGACGTAGTCGGCGGTACGTTTGTAGTCGTCGCCGTGACCGAATTCGTAGCCCGTACCGACGACTTTCATGCCCAAATCTTCAAAGGCCGGGATAACGTGACGGGGACGCAGACCGCCAACCATCATCATCACTTCTTTCCCTTCGAGGCGGGGACCGAATTTGGCGACGATCTCGTCCATTCGGGCTTGATTTTCGGCGATCACGCGCTCGGCGTTGGCTTGGATGGTTTCGTCGAACTGTGCGGCGATCTTGCGCAGAGATTTGGCAATTTGAGTCGGACCGAAGAAGTTGTACTCGAGCCAGCCGATGCCGTATTTCTCTTCCATGAAGCGGCAAATATAGTTCATGGAGCGATAGCAGTGGATCAGGTTCAACTTCGCCAACGGCGTCATCACCACTTCGTTGAAGGTGCCGTCGCCAGAGAACTGACAGATGACGCGAAGACCGATCGCCT
Source organism: Geitlerinema sp. CS-897 (assembly GCF_028368005.1). NCBI lineage: Bacteria > Bacillati > Cyanobacteriota > Cyanophyceae > Geitlerinematales > Geitlerinemataceae > Geitlerinema > Geitlerinema sp. CS-897. Next base: position 17,722 of record NZ_JAQNCQ010000153.1, read on the forward strand.
CTAACAGACGGCGGCTGGGCCAAGCATCGCCCCCGATGTTGTAGTCACCGATGATGTTGACGTCGTAGGGACCGGGTTCGAATCCTTCGGGGAGTTTACGATACTCGTCAGCTTTGGGCAGCACCCAATCGCGGACGGTGTCGTTAGCGATGTGGTGACCCAAGGATTGAGACACCCCTCGGAAGCCTTCGCAGCGGACGGGTACGACCGGTTTGCCGTACTCTTTGGCTTTTTTCCGGGCAACGGCTTCGATATCGTCCCCAATCAGACCCACCGGACATTCCGACTCAATGGTGGTGCCTTGGCTTAGAGGAAAGAGTTCTTCCAACTCGTCGATGAGTTTGGCCAGCTTTTTATCGCCGCCAAAGACGATATCCCGCTCTTGAAAGTCGGAGGTGAACTGCATGGTGCCGAAGGTATCGACCCCCGTGGTGCCGACGTAGTAGTTGCGGCGACCCGACCAGGAGTAATAGCCACAGCCGACCGGACCGTGGCTCAGGTGAACCATGTCCTTCACCGGCCCCCAAACGACCCCCTTGGCTCCGGCGTAGGCACAGCCACGGGTGGTCATGACGCCGGGAACGGATTTTTTGTTGGACTTAACGCCGCAGTCGGAAGCGCCTTCTTCGGTAACGTTAAGGTGCTTGGAACGGCTCTTTTTGGCTTTATCGGGATATGCTTCCAGGACTTCCTGGACAAGCGCTTTTCGATCTTCTGCGGTAGTCATGTTGTCCTCTCTGTAGCGATGGAGAATAATTTCAATCCAAGGGGGGAAGCAATGCCTCGACTCAATTGGGGACTTGCGATTTTAGATGAAGGAGCGATCGTCGATCGAGACTTCCAGGGAGTGAGGTTTTTGGGGTGTTAGCCCAATGCAGGAATGGAAAAATATCGGGTGTATTCGGCTGCACCAAATCCCCCTAATAGACTGACACAGCAAATGAAGTGCAATAGATTATCGTGATGTTGACAGAACCTAACCTGGATTGTTTGTGAAGGTCTGAGGAAGTCTTCAAAACGAGCGAATTTTCGGCAGTTGAATAATCCAGGTTAGGCAGTCAGGAACTAGACGACGGCAGTAGTCTGGTCTTGTGCGATCGCTTTTTCGTACTCTTCTTCGCCGCCCAGGAGACCGAACTCGACTAAGAGTTCTTCCAACTCGTCCATAGAAATTGGCGTGGGGATGACGAGGTTTTTGTTGTTTTCGATCTTGCGAGCCAGGGTGCGATATTCCTCAGCTTGCTTGCTGTCGGGAGCGTACTCGATAACCGTCATACGACGCAGTTCAGCGTGCTGTACGATGTTGTCGCGGGGGACGAAGTGGATCATTTGGGTACCGAGTTTCTCAGCCAGAGCTTCGATTAACTCGACTTCGCGATCGACGTTCCGGCTGTTACAGATGAGACCTCCCAGACGTACTCCACCGGAATGAGCGTATTTGAGAATGCCTCGGGCAATGTTGTTGGCGGCGTACATCGCCATCATTTCACCCGAAACCACGATGTAGATTTCTTGGGCTTTACCTTCCCGAATGGGCATGGCGAATCCCCCGCAAACCACGTCGCCTAGGACGTCGTAAGAGACGAAATCGAGATCTTCGTAAGCGCCCTCTTCTTCGAGGAAGTTAATAGCGGTGATGATGCCCCGACCGGCGCAGCCCACACCCGGTTCCGGACCGCCCGACTCAACGCACTTAACGCCTTTGTAGCCAGTGAGGAGGACTTCGTCGAGTTCTAGGTCTTCTACCGCACCGCGCTCGGCAGCGAGGTGTAGAATCGTGGTTTGAGCTTTGCTGTGCAGCATCAAGCGGGTGGAGTCCGCTTTGGGGTCGCAACCCACAATCATGATGCGTTGCGTATCGGCCAACCCAGCAATCGTGTTTTGAGAGGTGGTGGATTTGCCGATACCGCCTTTTCCATAAAACGCAATCTGACGCATGGTGGAATCTCTCCGTTTCAATAGTTGAAAGTAAACAAAAGTAAGAGGCTTGAATTCGGATTTCCGAATTGGGAAGTAAGGCTCGCAGACTGACGGGTGTCCGAGAGGAGCGTGAGAACTTCGGGGTTAAGCCGGGGGCGATCGCCCGAAATGAATGCAACGATTTGGAGTGTCCATCAGATATGAGTTCTCTCTTGCTTTACCAATTGGGGGCTACATTAGGAATCGACAAAAAGGTTAAACGGTGACTTCTTCTACGATGAGAGTGGGGGAAACTCGCTCCCGTAGCTTGGCTTCAATGGCATATTTCACGGTGCTGGTACTGCTGGGGCAGTTACCGCAGGCTCCCTTAAGGGAAATTTGAACGCGATCGCGATCGACATCGAACAACTCAACATCTCCGCCATCAGCCATGAGCGTGGGGCGGATTTCTCGATCGAGAACTTGCTGGATGAGCATAATTTTTTGGATCGGGGAAATCGGAGGGGCGAGGCGGGTTTGTACCCCCACTTCGCGACTTCCCCCTTCTTCGAGCGAGGCCAGTTCCGCAGCGACCCGCTCGGGTACTGCCGCCTGTTCTCGACGTACCTCGATGAGAACGTCTTCGATGCCTGCCAGACACGAACCACAGCCGCCGCCAGCCTTAACGTAGTTCGTGACTTGCTCGATGGTGTCTAGGTCGTTCTCAATGATGACTCGACGAATTTTAGGTTCGGTAATACCAAAGCATTTACACAGTAAAGTGCCTTCATCGTCTTCGTGATGTTCGACTTCGATACCGCGATATTTATAAATGGCGGCTTCTAACGCTTCTTGACCCATCACCGAGCAGTGCATCTTGGCTTCTGGTAAACCACCTAGGTAATCTGCTATGTCCTGATTGGAAATGTTCAACGCCCGATCGAGCGTTTTGCCTTTAATAATTTCGGTTAAAGCGGACGAAGAGGCGATCGCACTGGTACATCCAAAAGTTTGAAACCTGGCATCAAGAATCGTTTCGGTCGATTCTTGAATCTTGAGGTGCAGTCGGAGAGCGTCACCGCAGGCAATACTCCCAACTTCACCATAGACAACAGCCACGTCTGGTTCGCTGAGATCGTCGATCTTTCCTTGGTTGAGGGGGTTGTAAAACAGATCGAGTACTTTTTCAGAATAGTCCCACATGACGGCTTCTCAGATAAAGAATAAGAACGGTGACAGGTTCGGGGCTTTCAAATCTCAACTACGCACTGACCAAATCGCGGCTTTGGAGCCAATCTGACTCGTCGTTGTTGAATGGAGATAAGGCTCGCAATTTCTCTACGATGTTCGGCATTACAGCCAAAACTTGCTGGATTTCGTCTTCAGTCGTAAACCGTGACAAGCTGAAACGAATCGAACCGTGAAGGATCGTATAAGGTAATCCCATTGCCATCAGCACGTGAGACGGATCGAGAGAACCTGACGTACAAGCCGATCCAGAAGAAGCACAGATTCCGTGCCGGTCGAGCATGAACAGGATGGCTTCCCCTTCGATGTATTTGAAGCCAATGTTGGTTGTATTGGGCAAGCGTTGAGTACCGCCGCCATTGACTTCACAGTCAGGAATACGTTCTAAGAGCTGCTTTTCTAACAAATCTCGCAGCCGACGCTCGCGTTCGACATCCTGCTGGTGTTGGTGCGCTAACTCCGCAGCTTTGCCCAACGCGACGATACCGGGGACGTTTTGAGTGCCAGCCCGCCGACCCCGCTCTTGATGCCCTCCCAGTAAGAAGGGACGGAAACAGAAACCGCGACGAACGTAAAGAGCGCCAATGCCTTTGGGAGCGTGGAGTTTATGGCCGGAGAGCGTCAGCAGGTCGATCGTGCTGGTTTGTAGGTCGATCGTGACTTTTCCTGCTGCTTGGACTGCATCGACATGGAACGTCGCACCGCACTCTTTGGCGATCTCCCCGATCTGCTCGACCGGGAAGATTACGCCCGTTTCGTTGTTGGCGTACATCGTCGTGACGAGTGCCGTCCCCCCAGTCATGGCAGCTTCGACTTCCATTAGATCGAGCTGGCCGCGCCGATCGACCGATAAATAAGTGACGGTATAGCCTTTCTTCTCGAGGTGTTTGCAGACGTTGAGGATCGCTGGGTGTTCTACAGCAGTGGTGACGATATGGCGCTTCTCGGGCTGAGCGGCTAAGGCTGCATGGATAGCCGTGTTATTTCCTTCGCTACCACAACTGTTAAAGATAATTTCGGTATCCTCTGCCCCCAGCAGGGCTGCAACTTGGGATCGAGCGTCCCGAACAGCCGATCCCACCTGCCCGCCAAAACTGTGCATTGAAGAAGGATTGCCGTATAGGTCGCTGAAGTAGGGCAACATTGCCTCTAGGACTTGGGGGTCGACCTGAGTGGTTGCATTGTTGTCCAAATAAATGACCATCACATCATCTCCACAGTGAACGAAGGTAGGAAGGGAAATCGGAAAAAAGGGGGGGCGGGGCGATGCCCCGAAAAGTAGTTAACTCAGAACCTGTTCGTCGTAGAATTGACGGGCAACGGACTCGATCGCGTCGTACGCTTCGACCACTACTAAACCGGCTTGTTGAAGTTTTTTCTGGGGGCAGGGGCCGACTTTGGAAGCTAAAACGGCTTTGCAGTCCGAAATGGTGTCGATGATGCCCTCAAGTGCCGCGTCTTCGCCGTAACCGCCCTGGCAGTAGTCGAGGATTTTGCGGTGGCCGACAAACTTCACCTCAGTAGCATCCACTTCGTAGATCGTGAATTCTTTGGCGTGACCGAAGTGCTGGTTCACCAGACCCCCACCTTTGCTCGCAACTGCAAGGAGAACTTTCGTAGACTGGGTGGGTTGAGAAGTCCGAACAGCGGCCTGCCTTTTCTCAGCAATGGCGGCTTTAGCTTGTTCGATACCGGCATGGACGGTCTGACGAGTTTCGAGGTTGTAGTCTGCTGACATATCCATGAACTTCTCTTTGGTGAATTCCTGGCTGCGGTCTTCACCCAACAGTCCGACGGCATCGGCGCGGCACTGACGACAGTGACGCATCATTTTCATGTTGCCCGAGCATTTATCTTGAACGGCTTTGAGTTCTTTGGGCTTAGGACCTCGCTGACCGTTCAGACCGAAGTAAGTGCCGTGTTCTGGAGCCGAGATCAAGGGCATGATGTTGTGTAAGAAAGCCCCGCGATCGCGAATCGCTTGATTCACTTCCGGCATATGTTCGTCGTTGATGCCGGGAATTAGAACCGAGTTAACCTTGCAGAGGATATCTGCTTCTTGAAGAGCTTGCAATCCTTCCATTTGACGCTCGTGCAGGATTCTAGCTCCCTCAATACCCCGGTAGCGCTTGCGGCGATAGTGAACCCAGGGATAAATCTGAGTTCCAATTTCGGGGTCGATCGTATTGATAGTGATGGTGACATGATCGACGTTGAGTTGCTTGATGCGATCGACGTAATCCGGCAGCATCAAACCGTTCGTCGAAAGACAGAGTTTAATATCGGGGGCTTGGTCTGCAATCAACTCAAACGTGCGGAACGTTTTCTCCGGGTTGGCGAGAGGGTCGCCGGGACCGGCAATGCCCAGAACTGTCATTTGGGGAATTTTGCCAGCCACTACGAGGACTTTGTGGGCAGCCTCTTCTGGGGTCAGCAATTCGCTGACCACACCGGGGCGGCTCTCGTTGGCACAGTCGTATTTGCGGTTACAGTAATTGCACTGGATATTACAAGCCGGAGCTACAGCCACGTGCATGCGAGCATAGTGGTGATGGGCTTCCTCGCTGTAACAAGGATGCTTCTCAATCCGGGCTTTTAAGGTTTCGCTCATGCCGGTAGAAGCATCGTTTTTACTGCTACAGCCGCAGCCGCCACCGCCACCAGACTTGTTAACCTTCGTTTGGGTTTTGGTCAAGGTAATGTCCAGCTCGGGCGTCGTCGTGGGCGCAGGGGCAAGGGCAGTGAAGGGTGGTGGCGTCATTATTTTTAGAAGTTTGTAGGAGTGTAAGGGGTAGATAAGTGGAGCGTTGCATCGACGGCATCTCAGCGATCGGTCTCGACGAACTGTTCTGCATGGAGGGAAACCCAAGAACCTAAGTCAACGTCAGGCAATGCAACGACCACACCTTGAAGAAAGTTCAATCCATAGTCTGTTAAACCTCTACTTTGAAATCACCAGCAGGTTTCACGGAGTATTGGTGGCGGGGCGTTCGTCTGACCTCTCTAATTAGAGGAGGGAACCGCCTCATAAAGATAGATACACCTGAAATCGGTCTGGTCGGTTCTGGCTGAACTGTTGTCGGTCAAAGAACTAAGTGCCGAGAATATGAATAAGCTCTAACCGAGCTGTGGTTGGACCTTGAGTTCTATGGAGTTCGCTGAGTTCAGCCTGTTTTCAAAGATGAAGTGCTTTGCGTTGAGAGAGTTATAGCAACTGCTTCAGAAGTACTCGAAGGAAACTATCCCGATAGAATTGATTAAAGTAATTAGCACTGTACTCAAGCGCTACAACGTCGAGAAATCATGAGTTTTAAAAAAAATCAGGATCGGGGGACGAGTATTTTTATGCCTAGGGACGAGTATTGTTCGGGACTAGCTCGGTTATTACTGTACTCAGCTCGATCCATTTACTGGTGGGACATTGATACTGTTTGAAGAGATTAAATGAGTACAGCATTTCAAGTACTCAAATATTATTATTTTGTTAAAATAGATACAAAATCAAATCTTAAACCGAGAAATCAATCATTTTGTCTGTATCGAGTGTTCTACTTTAAATATTAATTAGTAATATAATACACATTTTTATGTTAATTAATGTAAACAGATTACTTCGCTTCTTCCTCGACATTGTTAAACAGTCAACCACCCGATGCCGACTCTAACGGGTACGGTGCAGGCTTGAAAAAGCCCGACAGTTGGCCAGGCTAAGTCCTTTACGGACTCCAGGAGCATCCCGTTTTGAACAAGAGCGCGACGCACTCCCCCACCTCGCGGGACGCAGGTTCCCGGTTAGCACCGACACCCCCACCTCGCGCCCTAGCAGGTGGGGTGAGCTTCATAGATACATGTCAATTGATTGTTGAAAATCGTTTCAAGACGTAGGTGAATTTGTCTCTGTGAGAAGCAAGCCAGTATTCTCAATAGTGGCTGCTTATCTATAATTGCCAAAATGGGATGCTCCCTTTACGGACTCCGTTATCGAGCTGGGCAGATTGTCGATTGAAAAGCATTGTTAAAAAATCCTGAATTAAGTCGAGATAATTTTGCATACTCTGCTACATTTTTTATACGGAAGATATGCAGATATCATCAAAACTTTCATCTTTGAGTACATTGGCTACTGTATTGACTGTAGTTAGCTATTTGCTGTCTAAGTGCTGATACATAAGGATTTGAGCTTGAGTACAAAATATCAGTACCTCCCTTCATAAATGCCTGCATCTCAGTACTAAAATACTCGTCCCCTGCCCCGAAAAAAAAAACAAACCTCTACTCGCTCGACACTTCAGAAGTTGAGTACAGGTGTAATAACTTTAGTTAATCTGGATGAAGATTTCGGGCTACCTGCATCGAATTGAGGTTGGTATAAGCAGGAAAAGACAGCCCTCCCAGAGCAATGTCCCTTTCCTTATCCCGCTTCTCAATTCACGCTCTCTTACCTTCGGCGGTCGAACTACAGCAGCAGTTCCCGCTGTTGGCAGACTTCGCCATTATCTTCGAGCGCGATCCGGCAGCCCGAAACTGGTTAGAAGTGCTGTGCTGCTACCCCGGCTTTCATGCGATCGCCGCTCATCGTCTAGCTCACGAGTTGTACCGTCGTGGCGTCCACTTCTTCCCGCGTGTCATTTCACACCTAGCTCGCTTTTTAACAGGTATTGAAATTCATCCGGGGGCTCGACTCGGCACGGGAGTCTTTATCGACCACGGTATGGGGGTTGTCATTGGTGAAACTGCCATTGTGGGAGACTACACCCTGATCTACCAGGGCGTAACCCTAGGCGGCACCGGCAAAGAAACCGGCAAACGCCATCCAACCGTTGGGAGTCGAGTAGTAATCGGTGCAGGCGCTAAAGTCCTCGGCAATATTCACGTTGGCAATTATGCCCGCATTGGGGCAGGTTCCGTCGTATTGCAAGATGTACCGGCAAGCTGCACGGCTGTTGGTGTCCCCAGTCGCAATATTTGCAAGTGCAACACTGCCGTTGCACCCTTGGCACACGGTCAGCTACCCGATGCTGAAGCGGCAACGCTACAGCAGCTTTCAAAGCGTATCGAAGCCCTAGAAATTCAACTACAAAGTCTTGCCCACGTTCGTCACCCTGGAGTCTCCACCCCATGAACGAGCCCATATCCACTGTTGGTACTCGGGAACAGATTATCTCTGTTCATCGCAGCTATCGTTGGTCGATCTACCGTCGCTTGCAGGAACTTAATATTTCCTGCACCTGCCCCGCAGACGGCACTTTACGAGTCCATATCGATCGCGCGATCGCCCTCTTACTCGTACACAGTGTCGTTCAGCAGTGTCTCCTCTCCCGTCAAGAATCTCTAGATTGGCTGGAGCGTTGTTGGCAAACCCAAGTCGCTTGTATCGAAAACCACTAACAGTAAAGCACCTCGTACTCAAAGCTCGTCGATTTCCATTTACCCTCATCAACTGGAGTTACTCCATGACCACAACCACTCAAACGTCCATTCGTAGCTTTGGTGACGTGGATGACAACCCCATCGGTCTCGAAAAAGACGTAACCGTTGCCATCTGTGAAGGATTCAACCTTGTTTACGCTAGTTTTCAAGCCTTGTACTTACAGTATCAAAAACACCATTTTATGGTTGAAGGGGCAGAATTCTATTCTATCCATGAGTTCTTCCAAGAAAGCTATGGTGCTGTTCGAGACCACGCCCACGATGTGGCCGAGCGCCTGAGCGGGTTAGGGGGGATTCCCGCTGGAACTTTTACCACTTTGGCCGAGCTATGTTGCTTTACTCCCGAGGCTGAGGGGGCTTACACCTGTCGTCAAATGTTGGAAAACAATTTAGCTGCCGAACAGGCCATTGTCGATTTACTGCGACGATTGGCTGCCGAGGCTGAAAGTTTAGGCGATCGCGCTTCCCGTTATCTCTATGAAGAGATTCTGCTCAAAACAGAAGATCGAGCCTTTCACCTCGATCATTTTCTCCAAGAAGATAGCCTTACCCGGGCTTTTGCGAAGTGATACATCGCTAGCATCGATTGGCGTACGGCGATATTCAACGGCTGAGTTTTTTGGAATTCCTTGTGCCTTGGGGAGTTAATTCTCCATACCTTGCATTCCGATCGGAGGCTGCAATGACCGCTCAAAATCAGATTTACATCAACGATACGACCCTACGTGATGGCGAACAGGCTGCCGGAGTGGCCTTTAGCTTAGAAGAAAAGGTGGCAATCGCCAAATTTCTCGATGCCATTGGCATTCAAGAATTGGAGGTGGGCATTCCAATCGTAGGCCAGGACGAAGCCAAAGCTATTCGTGCCATCTCTGACCTCGACTTAAACGCCAAAATTCTAGGTTGGAACCGCGCAGTCGTCGCTGACATTGAAGCCTCGATTCGTTGCGGTCTCAAGCGGGTTCACATTTCTATTCCCGTTTCTGAGATACAGATTCAGGTCAAGTTTCAAGGCCAGCGGAACCGTATGCTGGAACGGCTTCGGGAAAGCCTCACCTTCGCTCGCGATCGCGGTTTAGAAGTCAGCGTTGGTGGTGAAGATAGCTCTCGTGCCGACCCGGGTTTTTTAATCGAGACTGCTCGTTCGGCACAGGAATGGGGAGCTTTTCGCTTCCGCTTCTGCGACACTGTGGGAATTCTCGATCCGTTTACCACCTTTGAGAAAGTACAAGCCCTCGTCACGTCTCTCGATATTCCCGTAGAGATGCACACCCATAACGACTTAGGACTAGCAACTGCCAACGCTCTTGCCGGAATTCGAGCGGGAGCAACCTCCATCAATACGACAGTGAACGGTCTCGGAGAGCGAGCGGGCAATGCCGCCTTAGAAGAAGTCGTGATGGCTCTCAAGGAGATTTACGGTTTCAAAACGGGGATTCAAACCCAACATTTTTTAACGCTCTCTCACTTCATTGCCCAAACCGTCAACCACCCCGTTCCTCCCTGGAAAGCGATCGTAGGTGAAAATACCTTCGCCCACGAGTCGGGAATTCACGCCCACGGCGTCTTGCAAAATCCCAGCACCTACGAACCCTTCGCTCCAGAAGAAGTAGGTTGGCAGCGCCGCTTTGTCATCGGCAAACACTCCGGTCGTCATCTATTGAATCGAATCCTACAGGACTACGGACTCCAACTCGATCCAGCAGACGGCCAGTCCGTACTCAATGCTGTTCGAGACCGCGCCACCCAACTCAAACGCAGTCTCACCACTGACGAGCTGCTCGCTCTCGTTGCGACTGAGGGCGTGGGGGTGGCCATAGTTTAACCCGACTATTGCCCCATCCCGTGCCTTCATACTCCCGAATTCTGTTTAACCTACTCGGTACTTACGATGAAAGTCATGCTTCATAACAGTCGCGACGGTCAATTGATGGTTTACGTGGCCAAAAAAGATCTAGAGGAACAGGTCGTCGAGCAAACTCAGGTTGACGATACCCATATCTTTACCCTGGCTAACGGTTGGAAGTTATCGGTGGCAGGACTCAGCGATCCGATCGAAACTCCCAAAACGGTTCAGGCCAAACGTTTGAACTGAGTCTACCGCTACAGTTGTCCGTTCGTTGCTACAGGAGAACGATCATGTTTGAAACCCAAAAAACACCACCGTGGATGTTCGATTTGCAAGGAACGGTCTTGGGTTTTCTCGGTAAGAAACCCAGTAAACCTAAGTTTGTCGTCCTCGAGGTCGAGGAAGAACAACTCTCGATTAAACTCCCCAAACAGCTACGTACCGTGCTGCGGCTGCATCTCCAAGTTGGACATCGCATCCGTTGCATCGGTCGCAGTCAAATCGATGCGAAGGCTGGCGTCATCAAGTTGGAAGCCTATCACCTTTTTACCCTACCTTCGGATTCTGTAAACGAGCTGTCCGCTCCAGCTACGCCAATAACACCAGTTGCCCCTTCTCCGTGCCAGCACGTTGGCAAACTCGAGCGATCTAAAATTCTAGTTTGCCAAAAGTCAGGTTGCCAAAAGCGAGGTGGGCATCAGCTTTTAGCGGCGTTGGAACAAGCCCTAAGAGAACGCCAACTTCTCGAATCCGTCGAAATTTGCGCCTCTGGCTGTCAAAAACGCTGTTCTAAAGCACCTAGCCTGACCATCATGCCGGGTAAGCACCGCTACGACCGACTCAAACCCGAAAATTTATCGGCACTGATTGAAGAGCATTTTTGTTCCCCTTAATTGCGTTCAGCCTCGAGCCATGTTGACGAAATTTATCGATCGTAGTTTTCTCAATCTGCGCCGCCTGCTCCAAGTCGGTAGCTTCCCAATGTTGAGAAATCTTCACCTTCAATCTCTCTCAACACGAGGAAACAAGAGGGCAAATGGAAAGCTCGACAAAACGTTGAATTTATCTTCTGTAGAGTTCTCAGGGGGTTATTTCTACTATTTCGCTTACGGTTCTTGTATGTGTCCGGTAGATCTCAAGCGATCGCTAGGGGAAAATACACATCTTTATGTGATTGGTATCGCTACCCTGAAGGGATATCGGATCGGGTTCCATTACTACTCATCTCAACGTCAATGTGGTGCTCTCGACATTTTGCCCGATCCCACTGGCGAAGTTCAGGGGGTTTTGTACAAGCTACCGTGGCGACTCAGCGATCGACTCGATCGACGTGAGGGAGTTCGGCAAAATGCCTATCGCCATGAATGGGTAACCGTCGATCGCGGCAACCAAACTTACATCCAGGCTAGAACCTATGTTGTCGTCCAAAAAACCTCGATAGAAATTCCTCCCAACGACTGGTACTTCAACGTAGTGATGCGAGGGGCTACCACCTGTCGTTTACCAGAGAATTACTGCTGGCAACTTTTTCAACATATGTACGGGCTACAACTCGCCTACACTCGAGCCGACGAGCGAGATCGAGTACGGCAAATCAAGCCAAGTTATGTATGAACGTATTTATGGAAGGATGAGATCGTGACTAATAACGGTATTGACGCCCAAGAGAGAGACAAAATCTCTCAATTAAAAGAGACAATAACGAACCTAAAGTCTCGATCGATAACCTCTGTTGAAGTTCCCGTCGATCGCATTATGCCACTTCAGTTGCCTGAAAATATACGCCAACCTAGACTCTATTTTGATTCTCAAAAAATGGAACTTCTTAAAAATTCGATCCGCAAGCATGGCGTACTCGAGCCGATCTTGTTAAGACCTAGTCAAAATCAACGTCAAGATCGACAATTTGAAATTATTAGCGGCGAACGCAGATGGCGCTGTTGTCAAGCCATTGGAGTGATGTCAATTCCTAGCATCGTTCGCGAAATGCCAGATTCGATCGCCTTAGAAGCCGCGATCGTCGCACATCTTCTTAACGAAGAAATTTCTATAATCGAACAAACTGAAAGTATACTTAATTTGCTATCTCTAAAATTAGACTTATCTTCTGACAATCTAAGAAAATGGCTATATCAAGTAAAAAATTCACGAACGCGTGGAATCGATCGTTCAAAGATTTCTAGCGACAACCGAATAGAGATCGTTCGTGAAATTTTAAACGAGTTTGGAATGAAGTTATCGAGCTTTGTTTCAAATCGACTTCCATTATTGAATTTAGCACCCACTATCTTAACTGCACTTCGATCGGGTAAAATTTCACCCACTAATGCTTTATTGATCGACCGTCAACCTCAAGAATTGCATGAATTTCTAATTTCGCAAGCTGAGGGAAAAACAAAAAGCGACTTGATTAAATTAATCAAGTCTCAAACGAGTCCCGATCGATTATCAGTTCGAGAGAAAGACATATCCGATCGAATTTACGAGCGAATTAAATCTATTAAAAATAAATCCAATCTCCTCGATCGTCCCGAAGTTATAAATCGATTAAATCAAATCGATTTACTACTAAAAGAAATTGAATCTTTGTAAGTTTTGCAAAATCTCTAAATTAGGAAAAAATCATGATCGACCGACCTGTTTCTGATGAAGTTGCACTAAGAATTGCCTTAGCTGCTAGGGTTTTACCCAATGCTTCAGTCAAAGATCTAGTTGAAGCATTACACGCGAACCTTGATGGTGAAATTACGGAAGAAGCTTTGAGTAAACTCACTGTCACCCAACTCAAACGATTCTTCGGAAACATCTACGAAGTAGACGAAGGAGAATGGGAAGGCGAAGAAGCCGACAATCAAGACATCGCTGCCTTCAAAGACGCTGTACGCATCTTATGGGGAGAGCCAGAGCAGTGTTCTCAATTCTTACCAATCGAACCCTATCGAGATGGGGATATGCCTAATTCTATTCGAGTTGCAGTGGCTTCCAACACTGGCGAGCAACTTGACGGACACTTTGGGTCTTGTCATCGCTATTTAATTTACCAACTCTCTACCAACAACATCAAGCTTATCGACGTGCGATCGGCTCTCGAAGCCGAGTTAAGCGGCGACAAAAACAAATTTCGAGTCGATTTGATTAAAGATTGTCCCATTCTCTATGTGGTGTCTATTGGTGGTCCTGCTGCGGCAAAGGTCATTCAAGCCAACATCTATCCTATGAAAATAGAAACAGGAGGGGAAATCCGAGAAATCTTGGCTGACTTGCAAAAGGCGATCGCCACGTCTCCTCCACCCTGGTTAGCTAAGATCTTGGGAATTCAAGTCGACAAGCGAGTCAAAAATTATCGAGCTGCTGCTCAAAACTAAGAGGTATGGATCGTGAACGCTAAACAACGTCAAGCACGAATTCGGGAAATCCAACAGATCGCAGGACTAAAACCCACTCATTTCGCCGATTTGATTCGAGTCGCACAGCTCGTTTACGATCCTCGTGGTGGGATATCAAGTCGAGTTGTTCGGGTGAACTGGTTAGATTTTGGTATTTCTAAAAATGTTGCTGAAAATCTGAAATTCCTCGGACAGAAATATCAATACGAACTACCTCATATCGCTCCAGATTTGGTGTGGGATGAGTTAGAACCAGAAACACGTAGTTGGTTTATTGCCCACAAAAGTATTTTATGGAAAATTGAAGAATCTTTCCCCACTTTAGATGAAGATTGAATAAATTTGGATTATCATTATTCCATACGCTTAAGTCGAAACATTTTTACAATTAGTAAAGTTTGTATAATCAATACTTGCCTTTCATGCTTTGTATCTTGTATAGCATTTCGACCATTTTAAATTGGAGTTGTATCATGTCAAATCTTAAATTAATTCTTTTCAATTATTTTATTAAATTCGCTTTATACCCTAGTAAAACAATTTGGAATTTTAGCAGCAATAGAGGAATTCAATATGAATATTCACTGGAAAATATTCATTCTAAAAGGTGCACTCTGGCTAGCATCAGAAGTTGTATTGACGATAACAGGTACAGACGATCTAGCTGATTATAGCGAGTTTGTATTTGAACGTTATTTAATACATCCTAAAGCTAGAACTTATTCTGACGGCAAAAACTTAAATAACGTACAGCGTTTTTTATTCAAATAAAATTTAGCAATATAAACGAATAAATTATATTTTGATATTATATAAAGAAGCTCGATCGAATACCCCTTCAATGGCTTTCTTAAAATTAGCGATGAATTTGGGTAGCTCCAGTTGGGGGTAATACTGGAACAAGATATGGATGTGGTCTGCCTCACCGTTGACTTCTATCAAGATCCGTCGCAGTACTCCGCCTATACCGCGAAGCGGTTAGGGGGTGGTGAAGCGGCGGTGAGTTGAGGTGCGTCCCCTGAACAATGCGATAGCGAGAGAAGGGGATAGCGCCGAAACGAGCCATCAAATATAA
>NZ_JAQNCQ010000154.1:0-23290 GCF_028368005.1 Geitlerinema sp. CS-897
GCAGTAGATTTACTCAACGATCGTCCTCGAAAATCTCTTGACTATCGAACCCCTTCTGAGGTATTTTATAGTCAGGGATCGGAGACCGTTGCATTTCAAACTTGAATTGGCGTTGAAAGATTCAACAATACTCTTCGTTAGCGTGTGTCTCGACTCGTTCGTGAAACCTTATCTTTTTCTAAAAAGTTAGAAAATCACATCGGTGCGATTTGGTATTTCGTCCATCATTATAATGCTTCAATTCGCGCTCGTCATCATCACTATGCATGACTACCAAACTCAGATCGTCGCGTTGTCTGAAAACAGAAAACTACCATATATCCAGAAGATCTATTATCCAGAAGATCTATTCCTCTTCCCATGCTTCTTCATGACTTCCCTTCCCCCAAAGTTGGGAGAAGGAATTGGGAGATGAGGGTTTAATCGAGGCGCGTTTCGAGATACTGACCGATGGTTAACTCTTCCCCGTCGCGGGAAATAATCGTCTGGCGAGTGCGGTATTTACTGCCAATTAACTTGATTTCCTCTTCAAACTGCGAATTGTTGTACTCCGTGTACAGACACATCGTATCGGCGTTGCGAAACTCGTAGCGAGCAGTGACGGGTTTCGGCGTCGCGAATCCACGATCGCGATAGAGTGTATCTCCTTTAACGCCGAAGACAGTCGAACCTTTCGCGGGTTTGCGACTAACCCCTTCGTAGTGACTTTCCCAAGTGATGTAACTCCCGCAGACTAAAGCCATCTCGTTCTCAAATTCGTGGCGTTTGGCAAGTTGGACGAGACGGGAATGTCCGGCGTCTAAAAATTCAATGCTGATAAAACTCGTGACCTCTTGGGGAGGTTCTCCCGTTTTGAGCGTGTAGTACCGACGCACCGATTTCCAACGACCCTCGGTTTTGCGGAAAAACTGCTCTACCAAGGACTCGGTGGAGATGCGATCGAGTTGTACGGGAAAAGTCATACAGAACGTCCTCACGACAGATTTGGTTATAGTGACGCCTCTTTCGTCAAGCAGTCTTATTAAAAGTTAACACAAACGACCGAACGCTCGACGGAAGTTCCAGTTCCGACCCGTTCGTTTAAACGAGTTTTAAGGGAAGTCAAACCCGTTCGACGAACCAGGTAAGCTATGGATACCGAGATTTAGCGTACTGGGTAGGTATATTTACACGGTGCGTCCTCGGACATTGTTTGCTGCGAACCATTTCGTCGTCCACGGTCAAAACATCGCAACCTATGGAACTCGATCGCTTTCAAGCCTTTTTCGACTGCTGCGTGGGAAGCTGGAGTACCGAGCGCACCTATCATTACATCGAGCGTCAGGAAGTCGAGCGTTCTCACACGGACTTTGTTATCGATGCGATTCCCAACGACTTGAAAACCAAAGTGTTGGAAGACAACACATACTCGGTTCCCGAGAATCTCGATCCCCTTCCCGGCTACCACCTCGAATTCGATACCATCTCCGAAACCGGGGAAGAAGTCTCGCAACAGTTGAATTTGCTGTTTGTTCCCCAAACCCAGACGGGAAAATTCATCGAAGGCGACTACCTGCGCGATCGCGCCTACGAAGAAGATCGTCCCATTATCTCCAGTTTCCGCTTCGACACCGAAACCCGAGAACTCCTGATGACGACGAACTACACCCGCGTCGTCGCCGTCGATTCCATTACCCTGATTAACCCGACGTTGCGCGTTCGCCAAATTTTGAGTTACGAACGTCCCCCGGAAGGACAACCGTTAGAACGCGTGGTTTTGGTAGGATTTGGCGTAGAACAAAAAAACTGAAGCCCTCAAGCCGAATCGAGTGACGAAACGGGAAACCGAACGATCGCGTTTTGAATCTTCTAAAAAATCCCTGTCGTCGCCGAGTCCGATCGAAATTCCAATTTGAAAAGCCGCTCGAAATTCAATGAACATTACCAAATTTTTTCGCTTGTCCCTGGGACGTTGGCGATCGCAGCGAACGGGTCATCACCTCGAACAGCGTCACTTTGAAGACGTGAGATCGACGGTAGACGTAACCTTATTAGATCTCGACGATCCCCGAGTCGTGCGAGGCTGTCGAGATTGCGGGATCGATCCCGACAGTGCCACCTTACCCTATCAAATCGACTGGTACACCGATCGCACCGGACGTCGAGGGAGCGATCGCCTCAGTCGCAGCCTCATCGTTCCAGTTCCGAATCCCGACAACGCCAATGTCGGAAAACTCATCCAACTCGCTCTCGAACCCGATGCGATCGTCAGCATTGGCGACTACCAACTCAGTCGAGACGGAACCTTCACCGTCACCGCCTCTCAAGATAGCGTGACGCGAGAGGAACGCATTTGGTTCGCGACACCGAACCTGAGACTTCACGTTTGCGTGATTCGTCTTTCCGACGCCAACGTCACCACCACCACCTTCACCTCCGACGTTCGCGTTCTCACCCCCGCACAACCCAAAGCGGCGACGGTTTCGACAGCGTTCGACGAGATGATGAGATGACGAACAGTATTTCACTCACCAGCCTTTTACAGTCACCAGTTGTAGGGTGCGTGACTTGAAAAATCGGGTGTCGAACGTGAGATCGAGAAATCGTCACGCACCGCCAAGGTACACCGCCAACATACAAGGGTGTGTGACGCGGTTCGAGAATGTCTGATGTTAACAGGAATATGAGACAGAACTTACGCATTCACCCCATTTGTAGGGTGGGCAATGCCCACCACACCCTACATTTAGTGTGGTTAACGTTTAATTGCGTAAGTCCAGTGAGATTTTCCGCATCACGCACCGACACCTCCTCTTTCCCTCTCCCTTGCTCCCCCTCTCCCTTGCTCCCCCTCCATGAATACCCTAGTAAGATCGCCGCGACTGGCTTCTCTCGATGTCTTCCGGGGACTTGCGATCGCGGCGATGATTTTGGTTAACAACCCCGGAAGCTGGAAATACACGTACAGTCCCCTGAAACACGCCGAATGGCACGGTTTCACGCCGACAGACCTCGTATTTCCCGCGTTTCTTTTTATCGTCGGCGTAGCGATGGCGTTTTCCTTCGCGAAATACTTTCGCTTCCGTCGCTTTCCCTTCTCCGTTTACGGTCGCATCCTGTGGCGCAGTCTCGTATTATTCGCCTTGGGACTGCTGCTCAACGGGTTCTATACCTACGAGTGGGATACCATCCGCATTATGGGAGTGTTGCAACGCATCAGCCTCGCCTATTTGTTGGCGTCGTTGGTGGTGTTGCGGTTGAAGCCACTGCAACAAATGATGCTGGCGGCGATCGTCTTGGTGGCGTACCATCTCGTGACGATCGCAGTTCCCGTTCCGGGGTTCGGCGTGGGGGATTTATCGCGAGAGGGAAATTTAGTCGGCTATCTCGATCGCTTGATTCTCGGACAACCCCACCTGTTGCGAGATGGGGTTTTCGATCCCGAAGGGTTGCTGAGTACCCTTCCCGCTACCGTTACCGTCTTGTTGGGGTATTTTACCGGGGACTGGTTGCGCCGACAGCCCACGGACTCGCAGACGAGTGTGGGTTTAATCGTAGTTGGGATCGTTGGAGCGATCGTCGGTAGCTTGTGGGGATCGATTTTTCCACTGAACAAATCCCTGTGGACGAGTTCCTATGTCGTGTACAGTGCGGGTTGGTGTTGGTTGCTGTTGGCGATACTCTACCAAGTCGTTGAAGTCTGGCGATGGCGAAGTTGGGCGTTTCCGTTGCAGGTGATGGGACGGAACGCCATCGTTATTTTCGTAGGATCGGGTTTTTTAGCGCGAATTTTGCTATATACCTCGATCGACACTGGTGAAGAGCCAATCGCGTTACAAGCCTGGATTTATCAGCGATTATTTCAATCTTGGGCGGGTGAGTTTGGCGGGTCGATCGCCTACGCGATCGCGAACGTCGTGTTGTGGGGGGCGATCGCCTATTTCCTCTATCGACGCCGTTGGTTTATCAAAGTTCGATCGTAAGGAAAACCCGGAAAATTTCGTCCTGAAATCGCGAAAATTCCGATGAAATATAAGTTTTCAGGGGTGGGAACCGACACAAAACCAATTCGTCAGATCGAATATCTAAACAAAACATAAAATCCATCGAGAGCGAGAGTGCTATTATATTGGATATGAAAGGGCAAGTTAGGTATAGCCAGATCTCATCAGTAATAAATACCTAGCCGCTACAGCGACCGGGCTTCTTGTTTGAATTACACTTTTTTACAAATCTGTGCTATAAGTGATGGCACAATGTAACAAAGTATGGTCAACAACTTCATAAAAGTTGACACGAATTAGTTTAAAACGCCTGAGATTGGGCTTTTTAAAAGTTTTCTCGTCTTTACGGTCAGTACGATGTCACCTATCTTCATAATCTCAATCGTAACCGCTCTCATAGCGGGGTATCTCTATTTGAATCTTTCCGAAGAGATTCCACGGCTGTTTGCACTGGGGATCGTTGTCCTGTGCTTTATTCTCAACATTGCCTTAGCCCCCTGGCCCGTGCAACTGTTGATTTTAGGGTTAGTGTGGGCTGGAGGCCGCACCCTGTCTCCGTTAAAGCTGTAGACCTGTCCGCTTACATTGCCGTTGCGATGTTGGAGCGCACCAGCGATCGCCTCTCTCTTTGCAGTATCTTTGCAGTAAGTTTGCAAAGTCTTTAAAACTCAACCGCTTGTAGTCTAGTGCAACCATCAGACGTCAACATCTACAGAAGGCGTAAGTTGCAAGCGCAAGTTGCAATCCAAAGGCGTCGCCCGTACTCCGCACTCGTAGCAGTCTCCCTCACAGCCTCCGCTCTCCCCACCTCCGCCACAACGCCAGAAATGTCTCGCGCGACACTGGAGAATTCGAGTCTTTTTTCTCGCTACGACTGTGAAGACTGTGCGATCGAACCGCACCCGCTAAGATAAGTGCAGCCAGTTAGCCAGAAAGGTTCGAGCTTGTCGTGTTTCTTCGCATTCGCAAATCCTGGGAACTTCCAGAACGCAACGTTACGCCAGAAGCGATTTTCTACAACCGTCGCCGCTTCATGAAAAGCCTCATCGGGGCGGGAGTCGGGGCGGCCACCGCGTCCCTAGCCGGGTGTCAGTCTCGAGGAGACACCCAGGAAAACCCCACAGCCGGAGCGGTGTCGTTGGGGGACGTTCCCCGAAACCCTAACTTTGCTGAAGTCGATCGCCCCATCACCCCTCGCGACTTGGCCGCCCGGTACAATAACTTTTACGAGTTTGGCGGGAACAAATCCATTTGGCGAGCCGCCCAAGCGTTACCGACTGAAGATTGGAAAGTCGAAGTCACCGGTTTAGTCAAAAACCCCCGGACTTACGACCTCGATGACTTGCGACGCCAGTTTCCCATCGAAGAACGCATCTATCGCTTCCGTTGCGTCGAAGCCTGGGCGATGGTAGTCCCTTGGGCGGGGTTTCCCATGCGATCGCTGCTGGCCGATGTCGAACCCCTCAGCAGTGCCAAATACGTTCGCTTTCAGTCTTACTACGATCCCCAAGTGACGACCGGTCCCGGTTGGCGTCCTCAGTCGCTACCGTGGCCCTATACCGAAGGTCTGACCCTCGAAGAGATGGCCAGCGAACTGGCGTTCTTCGCTACGGGAATTTACGGTCAAACCCTTCCGAAACAACACGGTGCGCCCATCCGTATGGTAATTCCTTGGAAATACGGTTTCAAAGGGGCAAAATCCATTGTTAAAATCGAATTTGTAGATCGAAAACCCGCTACGTTTTGGAATACTCTAGTTCCAAACGAATACGGCTTTGTCGCGAACGTCAATCCCGACAAACCCCATCCGCGATGGTCGCAAGCTCAAGAACGCATGGTGGGAACGGGGCCGTCTTTTTCCTGGGAAGTCCGCCCGACGTTGCATTACAACGGTTACGGCGAATACGTTGCCGACTTGTATCGCTGATGTAACAAATTGGGCTCTTCCGAACTTACTATGCAAGAAATCTCTGAAAACCTTGCAGGGCAGGAGTTTTCGCTAAACTGTATAAAAAGTCCGCTCAAATCGCGAAATTCCTTTCCAGATATAGGCTACAAGCATTTACCCTACACACCAAGGTCGGAAGAGCCACAAATTGTTGGCTGAAAGGTCTGACGTTTTGTTCTCGACGGTTTCAACGGTAGCGAGCCTGGGGAAAAGACGGTACGATTCCTTTCATTTGAACAACTCATGAACAACGTTCGAGACGATCGCACGACTGACGGACGAACGAGGGCGATCGCCTTCCCACTCGCCCTCCTAGAAACCCTTTCTGTCCTTTCGTGGATGGCGGTTCCCGCCTTCGGACAAATCGTTCCCGATACGACCCTCCCCGTCCCCTCGACTGTCAACGTAGAGGGAAACACCTACACCCTCGACGGAGGCACCGAAGCCGGAAACAACCTCTTTCACTCGTTTCGCGAGTTTTCTGTTCCCACGGGAACCGAAGCCATGTTCGACAACGCCGCAAACGTCGAAAATATCCTCACCCGCATCACGGGAAACGATATTTCTAACATCGACGGATTACTCAGAGCCAACGGAACGGCAAACTTATTTTTACTCAACCCCAACGGCATCGTCTTCGGACCCAACGCTCGCCTCGATATCGGCGGGTCTTTTTTGGCCAGTACCGCCGACAGCATTCAGTTATCCAACGGTAGGCTGTTTAGCGCGAGCGATCCCAATACGACGCCTCTCTTAAGCGTAAGCGTTCCGGTCGGCTTGCAGTTTGGTAACCGCGAGGCGGGTCGCATCACCGTACACGGTATCGGTCATACCCTCAACCAAATGGGGCCGTTTGCACCTTACATCCTCAACAACCGTGACGGACTCGAAGTCAGAGGGGGAAATACCCTCGCCTTAGTTGGTGGAGACGTAACCCTGACAGGCGGCCAGACCATCGCACCGGGGGGACGGATGGAATTAGGAAGTGTCAACTCAGGACTCGTCACCTTGAATCCGACTGAAGGCGGATGGACGCTCGATTACGACAACGTTTCCAGTTTCCGAGACGTTCGACTGTCTCAACGGGCTTTAGTCGATGCCAGCGGTTTGAGTTCCGGGTCGATTCAAGTCAGCGGTCGTCAAATTACCATCGCCAGCGGTGCGTCTGTATTCTTAAACAGCCAAGGCGATCGCGATAGCGGCAATATCGATATCCGCGCCCGTGAGGTTTTGGAGTTGAACGGATTCGATCCCAGCGACGATTTTCGATCGAGCATTGCCATGCAAACCACGGGAACTGGCGAAGGAGGAAACGTGAACGTCAACGCTCCACGGCTGCGTCTGATCGACGGTGGATTTATCGCGAACTTACAAATTAATGCAGTGGGTGGGGGGGCTTTAACGATCGAGGCGACCGAATCCGTCACCCTCGACGGCCGTGAGTCTGGCGATCGAAGCATCGTTGCCACTGCCTTCGGTACGACGACCCTGGCCAGCGGTCCGGCCGGGGACGTAACAGTCAACACGCCCCGACTTTCAATGATAAACGGGGGAATTGCCGTCGCCTCGACGGCCAGTAGCGGAACGGGTGGAAATTTCACCGTCAATGCCGATGTCATCGAAGTTCTCGGCAGCAGTCCCCAAGGAAATCGAACGAGTCGTATTTCTGCCTCCAGTTTGGGATCGGGCGAGGCGGGTCGTATTACTCTCAATACTCGCATTTTGAACCTTCGAGACAGTGGCGACGTTCAGACGTTCGGCACGGGTACGGGAAATGCCGGAGAAGTCGTCATCAATGCCTCCGAGCGGATAGAGGTCAACGGTAGGTTTCCGACAGCCCCCAATTCCAGCGCAATCAGCTCCTCCGTTACGCCCTTGAATGCGTTTTTGCGAAACTTGTTTAATCTTCCTGAAGTTCCCACGGGAAACTCGGGAAACGTCACCGTCAACACGCCCGAATTGAGGATATCCAACGAGGCTAGCGTCAACGTGAGAAACGCAGGAATCGGCGATGCTGGGAATCTTCAAATTAACGTCGAGACACTCGAACTCGATCGCAACGGTCAACTGAGTGCAACGACAGCCCGTGGAGAAGGCGGTAATATTATGGCTCGGATCGACGGGTTATTGAACTTGCGTCGTGGAAGTTCGATCGTGACTAATGCTAATACCATCGGCAACGGTGGTAATATTGCCATTCGTGCCGATACCATTGCCCTCTTAGAAAACAGTGCCATCACTGCCAATGCAATTGAGGGGACTGGTGGAAACATCGAGATCGAAACGCAAGGACTGTATCTCTCCCCAGACAGCCGAATTACTGCCAGTTCGCAACTCGGCGTCGATGGCATCGTCGAGGTGACCGAACCGGCGATCGATACCAGCGAGGCGATTTTGACCCTGACGAGCGAACCCATCGATCCGGCGACGCAGGTGGTGTCAGCTTGCGAAACGGCTCGGGAGAACACCTTTATCGTGACGGGAAACGGCGGACTCCCGCCCGATCCGACGCAAATGCTTCAGCATCAAACGGTTTGGGTGGATATACGGTTGACGGAAATCGATACGATCGCCAATACCGATCCGACGACTGCTGTAGAACGTTTAGCGGAGTCTCCATCGCCGCTCGTGGAAGCCACTGGATGGCAACGTCTCGATAACGGAACGGTGGAACTGACCGCACGGGAACGGGTCGGCGATCGCTGGATGCGATCGAACTGTCCCGTCATTCCGTAAAAATCGGGAGTTTTGACTAATTCAAAAAATACGCGATCGATCGAAAGCGTCGAATAATAGTAAAAATAGACAAATGTTGCTCGAATAATCTATAATTGTAGAGAAAACTAAATTTAAGTATATGACAGCAATAATAGAATATAACTTTCTTGAAATCGTCAAGCAGTATCTCGGAAATCTTCCCACAAACGATTATCCAGTTCTAGATACTTTTACATTTGTCTCCTCTTGGTTAACGTTTAGCCTGGATCGGAGTTTTAAAAGTATGACGGATTTATTCTTTCGCTTAAAATGTCGAAAAATATCTATTGACAAATCAACATTTTCTAAAACGAGAAAACATCGAGATTCTAAAAAAGTATTTGTTCGATTATTTAAAAAACTCAAAACTCAAACTATTCAGAAGCTAGATCGACCTGAAAAGTTTATTTTATTTTCCGTAAATTCAACAGTAATCACCCTAACAAGTAAATTGTTATGGCAAAAAAAATATCATCAAGTTAAGCTTTTTGCGGGAACCCGCAACGAGCGAGAAATTATTGATGGAGTTCACATTCACTTTGGACAATTTCATGACAGTCAGTATGGAAATAAAACGATAGAAGCCACGACCGAAAACTCAATCTGCGTAATGGATAGAGGGTTTGCTAGTTCTGCGCGAGTTCAAGGAGCTTCTCTCACAAAAAAATAAGTACTTTGTTCTGAAAATTAAAAATGATGCCACATTGAAAATGCAAGAATATAGAATTTTTAAAGTTTGGAGTGGCCGGCGAGAAGTAAAAGTTCGTCGTGTGACTTATTCAGATTTAGAAACTGGCACAGAGTTTCGATGGGTTACGAATTTACCTGAGCCAGAAGAACTCTCATATTCTAATAAAGAAATTGTATAAATTTATCATAGAAAATGGCAAATTAAATTGTTGTGAAAATTATTAAAAATGCATTTAAAATTGGCGTGTTTAATTACTAAAAATAAAAGCGAAATTTGCATTCAAATTTATGCAAATTTAATAGCTTATCTGATTCTTCAGTTTGTCGAAATTCCTCAAAAAATTAAAAAAACATTGGGGTCTTCGGAGTTTGAGCTGATAAGCGGATTTTATACAGGGTCAAAACCCTTGCTGTAGGGGCGTCATAGCAATGCGCCCCGGTTCGATTTCGTATTATTAACAAATTACACCGTAATCTCAGGAGACCCAAACATTGTTAGATAAGCTCAGGTATTTACAAGCATTTGTTTCTGAAAAAATTAATTATGTACACTGGCTAAGGGAGCTGGTTGTTTGTTGCTAAATTTGGCGTTTTATAAGATTCGTGTATCTGTTTTTAGAAGATTGCAACGATCCATTCAACACTTCTACTTTTTTTCTCTGGGGTTACTTACTATCTGCTAGGTTCTTCAATTCTTCTATAGATTGTATCCTGTGATAATCCGTTAAACTTTTGTTATCTCCCGATCGCTCACTAGGTGAAAGTAGGTTTTACACCCGATCTTCGTAGTTCCTCAACTCAATCGAACCTCTACGGTTCGTCTTTCCTAGGCAACAGAATAGAAGTCTAAAAAATCAAATTCAATCATGACACGAAAAATCAAACTCAGCTCGGTAATTGCGATTGGCTTTGGCACGACAATTACACTCATGGCAGTCATCGGGTTTATTTCTTGGAGGACTATGAGTAAGCTGGACGATACCAATCGTTGGGTCAACCATACCTACGATGTAATCGGCAGCCTCCAAAATCTAGACCGATCTATCGTCAATCTAGAAACCGAACAACAGGGCTTTTTAGTAACCCAATTAGAACAGTTTATAGAACTGTATCTTCAGGAAAAAGAAGAAATTTACGTAATCATTACAAAAATTCGAGAACTCACGAGTGACAATCCGATTCAACAGAAGAAAATTGGTGAATTACAACAAGCGATCGCCCTCAAATTTGAGGAACTAGAGTATAGAATTCAACTCAAGCGGGATGATAAAGAAGAAGAACTCATCGCTCGATTTTCCATGGAGGAAGGCAGACGAAAAATGGATGAAGTCCGAACTGTCATTGAGACGATGATTCAAATCGAGAAAGAATTGTTGAGCGTTCGTAGTGCTGATACCGAAAATGTCACTCAACTGGCAACTTGGGTCAATGTAGGGGGAACCACTAGCGTTATCGTCTTGAGCGTCATTGTTTTTATTTTCATTAGTCGTGAAGTCGTTCGGCCGATTACTCTGACGGCCAATCAAATCAACAGCTCTTCGAGTGAAATTGCCGCGAGTGTGGAGCAGCAGGAACGAATTACAACACAACAAGCTGCTGTGGCGAACGACACCAGTACCACAATGAATGAGTTAGGGGCTTCTTCTCGACAATCTGCACAACAGGCAGAAGCGGCGGCCGCTGGGGCTCAAGAAGCCCTAGCTCTCTCAGAAGAGGGCATTCAAGCCGTCGATCGCACCCTTCAAGGGATGGCAACCTTACAGGATAAAGTCACCGCGATCGTAGACCAAATTCTGCGTTTGAGCGAACAGACGAGCCAGATTGGCAACATTTCGAGTGTGGTTAGCGACTTGGCCAACCAAACGAATATGTTAGCGTTGAACGCTGCAGTAGAAGCGGTACGAGCTGGAGAACATGGTAAAGGCTTTGCCGTGGTATCCGGTGAAATTCGGAAGCTTGCCGATCGCAGTAAAAATTCCGCTGAAAAAATTAACGACTTGGTGGCGGATATCCAAACAGCGATCGATTTGACGACGGCGGCAGCAAATGAAGGAACGAAGACGGTGGAAGAGGGTGTTCGCATTGCAGAAGAAACAGCCCGAGCCTTTTCAGGGGTTACAGAAGCCGTGAACGATGTGGCACTCAACAGCCAACAAATTTCTCTCAATACGAAGGAGCAAGCCGCTGCGATTCAAAAAATTCTGACGGCGATGATGCACCTCAATCAATCTGCTCAAGAGACCGCAAGTGGTATCAGTCAGGTGAAAGAGGGAACCTATCATCTTAACGATGCGGCGGTACAACTGCGCACGATTGTCTAGACTATAAGTCTTGCCCCGTCTACCTCATAGACTCTTTATTACCCCCATAGTTCATCGACAGTTTATCGACACTGTTCGAGTAATTAGAAGATCGTGCTGAATTTCGATGAGACTCGCTCGTTTAAAGTTTTTGCGCGATATAAAAGACGTAACCGTACTCGTTACAATGGCGGCGATATAAGTCAATTTCTTGCTGTTCGCTCTCGATTATCGCGATCGCATCGGGGTCGTTTCCATACCGTTCTCGCAACGTCGTGAGTTTGGGTTCGATCGCGTTGTAATAGTTATCCAACCAATCGGATTCGGGAAGCACGAAACGACCGATTTCTCGATATCCCACTTGACGAATACTGTTTAAATTTGTTGCAATATCTTGCATTTGGGGATAGTTTTCATTCCAAAAACGGGTAGCTTCGTCCGAAACGGGCGATCGCAACCAGGAAATTTCCGTCACGGCGACATATCCGTTCGGCTTGAGAAAAGATTTCCAATACTTCAAGCCCGCTTCAAATCCCATATTGTAGATCGCACCTTCCGACCAAATTAGATCGAATTCTCCTTCAGAAAAGGGTAAATTCGACATATCGGCGTAGCGTGGAAAAATTCGATCTTGCAAATTCGAGATTTGAATTGTTTTCGAGAGGCGATCGAGATAGGGTTGATGGGTATCGATCGCCGTAATTGTCCCATCTGTCAACTTGGCTAAATTTAAGGTTTGCGCTCCCGGTCCGCAGCCAATATCGAGTATGTTGGGGGACGGACTCAACTCAGACAACATCAAAAACGCTTTTTGGGTCGATTCAAAACTTCCCGGCCCTTCTCGAGAATTGTCAGTATGAATCTCAAAAAATAGCTCGAGCGTTTCGAGATCGTTCATGATATTCCTTAAATTTTAAGTTATCTTCAAATCGTTGCTTTTTGATTTTCGACAAAGGAATCTAAACCGTTAGATCGATCTCGCTCCAGGTTTTTTAACATTATAGGCTTCGTGAGATAATACGGATTGAGGAATCGCGATACCGCCGCTATCATGACAGATCATGCGATAGTTACGTGTAATCGGAATACTGATAATCTGGCGGTTGTGACGCAACCGTTTTCCGCCAAAGTCACGGTAATTGCGATCGTCGCTCAACCCTGCAATAATATCGCGAGCCTTCGTGACGACGTGAGGCGGCAACGTGCGAAGATCGATGGGGTCGTTCTCAAAGGTCGCTTCCCACTCTCGCTTCTCTTGCTGCTTTTTCGCCCGAACCTGTTCTTTTTGGGTTTCTAGAACCTTGGCTTGGGCGCATCGATGGCACACTTGACCGTAACCTTTGTGACCACAGGGAAATGTTTTCTTGCGTCTTCTAGGCATAGACCCGCCGAACTTACTTCGTTCACATCAGGCACGTACTTCGTGCCGAACAGTCGCAAACAGAACGTTACATTGCGATTGTTTTGAAAATTAAGTTAACTTTCATTGTAATTCATGATTTGAGGTACTATTGCAGGTCTAATTAATTCCTATATCTTGGCAATATCCTCGTAAATCTCGAAACCCTTGGTAGCATAGGCTCCGAGCCTGTAAATTCCTCGATAACTCACTGACGAGCGACGATATGACTCAAACCGTTTGGATTGTCCGCCACGGCCACCGCTACGATTTCGAGTGTCCTGAGTGGTTTGAAACTGCTACGAGGCGTTACGATCCGCCGTTATCGGCCCGAGGAGTGCTGCAAGCAAAGGAACTCGGAAAACGGCTTCAAGGAGAAGGGATCGATCGCATCGTCGCCTCTCCGTTTCGACGCACTGCGGAAACGGCGTATCACGTGGCCGAAGCCCTCGATCTTCCCATATCTTTAGAGTGGGGGATTTGCGAGTGGCTCAATCCCGAGTGGATGACGCAAATGCCGGAAACTGCGCCAATTGAGGAGTTGAGCGCCGATTTTCCTCGGATCGATCGCACCTATCACTCTCGAATCACCCCAACGTATCCCGAAACGCCCGAATCCGTCTGTTGGAAACGAACCGGAGACACGGCGAAACAACTTATTGAGGAGTCTTCCGGCGACCTGCTGTTGGTGGGACACGGCGCGACGCTGATGGGAATCGCCAAAGCCTTGATGGGAGGGGAACCGGAGATTTACGCGGCGTTTTGTGCTGTGTTGAAATTCGTGCGTTCTGGGGATGGTTGGCGTATGGAACTCAACGGCGATACGTCTTATTTGAGCGAAACCGAATCGAAAATACGATTTAATTAAGCTGGGTCATTCCTTCTGAAGTGCGATCGAACTTTTTATGAGCTTTGTCTTAGCTGGCGATATCGGCGGTACGAAAACCATTTTGCGCTTAGTTCGCGCCACGGAAACCGATACCGCGTCCGAAGCCGTTCCCGAATTGGAGGTGTTGCACGAAAACACCTACCCCAGTCAGGACTACCCCGATT
The DNA here is from genome assembly GCF_028368005.1 of Geitlerinema sp. CS-897. NCBI lineage: Bacteria > Bacillati > Cyanobacteriota > Cyanophyceae > Geitlerinematales > Geitlerinemataceae > Geitlerinema > Geitlerinema sp. CS-897. The sequence goes on from NZ_JAQNCQ010000154.1 coordinate 14,131, forward strand.
TAGTCCCCATCGTCCGCGAATTTCTCGCTGAAGCGGGAGACGACGCCACCCCCGAACGCGCCTGTTTTGGAATCGCCGGGCCGGTGGTGGAGAATACCTCGCAACTGACTAATTTGTCGTGGTCGCTGGACGGGACGCGTCTACAACAAGACTTACAGCTCGATCGCGTTACTCTGATTAACGATTTCGTCGCCATCGGTTACGGTGTCTTAGGACTGCAAGAGGAGGACTTACACACCCTGCAAGCTTCTGAGGGAAAAAACGACGCTCCGATCGCCGTCATTGGAGCGGGAACCGGGTTAGGAGAGTGTTTTCTCATCGGACGGGGCGATCGTGCCTATGTGGGGGCGACAGAGGGCGGACATAGCGATTTCGCACCGCGATCGACCCTCGAATTCGAGCTACTCGAACATCTCAAAACCGCCAAATCCATCGGACGAGTCTCTGTCGAACGGGTGGTATCCGGTCAAGGAATCCTATCGATTTACGAATTTCTGTGCGATCGCCACTTTGCAGACCACCCCAACACCCGTAAAATGCTCGAGGAAGAGGTTCCCGCCGCCGCCATTTCCAACGCCGCCATCGACGAAACCGACGACATTTCCCAAAAAGCGATGGAACTGTTCGTCTCCGCTTACGGCGCAGAAGCGGGGAACCTCGCCTTAAAACTGCTTCCCTACGGCGGACTCTACATCGCCGGAGGAATCGCCGCGAAAATCCTTCCCCTACTCCATCGAAACCAAACCTTTCTCAACTCTTATCTCGACAAAGGCCGAGTCAGTCCCCTTCTCAAACAAGTTCCCATCCACGTCGTCCTCGAACCGAAAGTGGGTCTCATCGGTGCTGCCATCCGTGCGGCCATGATGGGATAATGAGGTGATACTTCATCCTTAGATCTCAAGAAGTCTTCACCACAGAGACACAGAGAACACAGAGAGAGACTTGTCGGGTTAGACAAAACCAGTATTGGAGTCCTCGACTCCGCTCAGCGTTGAAATTCGGATTCCGTATGATGAGATGATGAGGGAAAACATATGATGAGATAATGAGAGAAAACAATTGATAATTGACCCTTTCTCCCCCTCTCCCTTTCTCCCCCTCTCCCTTTCTCCCCCTCAATTCCTGCTGGCTTTTGCCTTCAACTGCGCCGCCATCGACTGTAAGAGGCGTTTTTCTCGTTTGAGTTTTTCTTCGAGGGCTTGGATTTGTTCGCGGCGGGTTTCGAGTTCGACAGTTCGCCGCGCTAAATCTTGACTTTGGAGAGTCAGCGATTGACGCCACTGTTCGGCGCGTTCGGCTTCTTTTTGCAAAAATTCCGGTGTAAACCCTTTTCCGAGATATTGGGTAATCAATCCCAATACCCACTCTTTGGCTTCTTTAACGCTGTTAACCTGGCGGTTTGCACCCACTTCTGCTAACACCAATACGCCCTCACTGTAGGCGTTGGAGTCCACTTCCACAGTTTCGTCACCCGACAAAACAGCCCAGGTTTCGTCGGGTCGTCTGCGGGCTAAAAGTCGTAAGACTGTCTTACCGAGCAAACCTTTTTTCGTAACCTGGGCTAAATGTAGCATAGGGCGATCGCTGTGGGTCTAGGAGGTATCTTATGTGCAAACCATACCGCACGATCGCCGGGGTTTTGGGTCAAATTGGCTGTTTTTGCGGCTGTTGGTGAGGTCGTTTTGACAACCTTACAGCCGACTCAACCGATCTTGTAACATGGCGACCTGCGTTTCGGCTTCGGCTAAAGCGTCCCGCGCACCTCGAACGACGGCTTCTGGGGCTTTATTCACGAAGTTGGGATTCCCCAACCGTCCGGTGTAGGACTTGACTTCGGCTTCAGCTTTCTCGAGTCTTTTTTCTATTTTGGCGCGAATTGCATCGATGTCCACAACTCCGGCCAAAGGAATTAACACTTGTACTGTACCCACAACGCCAGCAATGGTTTTTCCGGAATCGCCATTGAGGTTTTCGGCAATTGTAAGCTGGTCTTGACCGACTCGCGCCAGGTTTTCGATGTAGGGTGCGCCTTGGGTTAAAATGTCCCGTTCGCGATCGCTGTCGCTTTGTAAAATCGCCGCAATGCGAACGCTGGGTTTGATTTCCAATTCGGCGCGGAGGTTTCGCAGAGTGCGAATGGTGCCGATAACCAGGTCGAAGGCGGCTTCTAAGTCGGGGGCGATCGCACGCTCCTCTGTTTTAGGATACCCTTGCACCGCCAAACAGGTTTCTTCTCCCGTCTGGGTCAAAGTGTGCCAAATTTCCTCGGTGATATGGGGGAGAAACGGATGCAGCAGTTTCAAAATCCCGTCGAGGACGAAAGCCAGAGTTTGTTGTGCAACGCGCTTGGTGTCTGCGTCGTCTCCCTGTAAGCGGGGTTTGACGAGTTCGATGTACCAGTCGCAGAAGTCGCCCCAGATGAATTCGTACAGTCCTTTGGCGGCTTCTCCCAAGCCGTAATGACTGAGGTAGTCGTCGGTTTGGCGAACCGTTTGGTTGAACCGCGACAGAATCCATTTGTCAGCGAGTTCTAACTTGTCCGCCTCGGGATGTCCGAGTTGTTGCGGCGTCTGTTCGTCCAGGTTCATCATCACGAACCGCGCCGCGTTCCAGAGTTTGTTGGTGAAGTTGCGGGAGGCTTCGACGGAGGTGGATTCGTCTTTCTTGCGATCGTATTCTAGCCGAATGTCTTGACCGGCTCCGGCCACTTCTCGGATGAGCGTATAGCGCAACGAATCCGTCCCGTATTTATTAATGAGTAACAGCGGATCGATACCGTTTTTGGCGGATTTGGACATTTTCTTATTGTTTTCGTCCCGAACTAAACCGTGGATATAGACATCCTTAAACGGCATTTTTCCGGTAAAATGTCCCGCCATCATCGTCATCCTGGCGACCCAGAAAAAGATGATATCGAAACCCGTCACCAGGGTCGTGGTGGGATAGTATTTCGCTAAATCTTTCGTTTCGTGAGGCCAACCCATCGTCGAAAACGGCCACAATCCCGACGAAAACCAAGTATCTAACACATCGGGATCGCGCACCAATTCCACATCGTCGCCAAATTGAGATTTAGCTTTTTCTAACGCTTCTTCGTCGCTTTTCGCCACCACGAAGGGGGTTCTGTCGGTGATTTCGCCGTCGGTTTCACTGACAGCGTACCAGGCGGGGATTTGATGTCCCCACCAAAGCTGACGGGAAATGCACCAGTCTTTCAGGTTCACCAGCCAATCGCGATAGACCTTTTTCCAGCGTTCGGGGACGAAGTGAGGCGCGTCGGATTCGTCGAGACAGTTGAGGGCGAATTGAGACATGGAGTCGATTTTCACGAACCACTGGGTAGACATCAGCGGTTCTACGGGAACTTTACCGCGATCGCTGTAGGGGACGGTGTGGCTGTAGTCTTCGACTTTCACCAAACACCCTTCTTCCTCAAGGCGTTTGACGACGTTTTTCCGCGCCTCAAAGCGGTCTTGTCCCTGGAACTCGCCTGCGTTCTCGTTGAGCGAGCCGTCCTTATTCATTATGTTAATTTTGGGCAGTTGGTGCCGTTGCCCCATCTCGAAGTCGTTGGGGTCGTGGGCTGGCGTCACTTTCACGCATCCGGTGCCGAATTCGCGATCGACCAGTTCGTCGGCGATAATGGGAATCTCCCGTTTCATCAACGGCAGGGTCACGGTTTTCCCGATAATGGATTTGTAGCGATCGTCGTTGGGATTCACCGCCACCGCCGTATCCCCCAACATGGTCTCGGGGCGCGTCGTCGCCACTTCCACATATCCCGAACCGTCGCTGAGGGGATAGCGGAAATGCCACAGATGACCTGCAACTTCTTTCTGTTCGACTTCTAAGTCAGACACCGCCGATTGACTTTCAGGACACCAGTTGACGAGATAGTTTCCGCGATAAATCAGTCCTTCGTTGTAGAGGCGCACGAAGGCTTCTAAGACCGCTTCGCAGAGTCCTTCGTCTAGGGTGAAGCGTTCCCGCGACCAATCCACGGACACCCCCAAACGGCGAAGTTGGTTGACGATTTTTCCGCCGGATTCGACTTTCCATTTCCAGGCGCGATCGAGGAATTTTTCCCGTCCGAGTTCGTGGCGATTCGTCCCTTCAGCTTTGAGTTGTTTGTCGAGGATGGTTTGGACGGCGATGCTGGCGTGGTCGGTTCCCGGTAGCCAGAGGGTGTTGCGTCCCTGCATCCGGTGGTAGCGAACCAGGGTATCGATGAGCGCACTTTCAAAGGCGTGACCCATGTGCAAGCTTCCCGTCACGTTCGGCGGCGGAATGACGACGCAGTAAGGTTCTCCCGGTGCGTCCGGGTCGGCTTTAAAGACGTGGCGGTCTTCCCAGTATTGTTGCCATTTGGCTTCGGTTTCGGTGGGGTCGTACTGCGAGGGAAGATTGACGGTCATCGTTAGGTCGCGACGGTGAGTTTACGAAAATATGCAATCTTTTCGATTGTACCTTGTGGGGATGTCGGGGGGGCGATCGGGGGATGCGATCGTTTTACAACTCGGCGAGCGATCGTGTCGTTAACTGTACTCGCGAAATCGTTGATTTGCTGTGGGCGAAGGGAGCGATCGGGCGTTGAGATGAGGTTTCGGATAGACTACAGGTAAGATTTGTTAGTTTTATGGCTGAAGTCTCTGAAACGAGTGGTATAGGGCAGGCGATCGAGGAGTTTGGGGGGTTGCGGTGTTTCGATCGCTCCGACTACAGTAAATAGAGTGTTTTTGGGAACTGTGGGATAACACCCAGAATACCGGAGTTAGACCGCAAGTGCTTGACAACACACTGCTCGGGGGAGTTATCCTGCACCTGCGGCCTAATATATAGTCAGGGGCAGTCGTATTCAATTCTATGGAGTGAGCAATGCTTGAGGGTTTAAAGAAAACATTAGAAACACAAGGATATGTTTTCATACCCTGCTGGAGTGCAGAATCTAAAACGGAAGCCATAGCAAAAGATATTGGTAAGCTTTTGAAGATTTCTGAAATTAATGGACATGAACATATATCTAATATTCAATCTCTAAAACCCAGAACAAAAAAAGATGGCATAAAGAACCAATACAGTGGATATTTCGGTTTAGATAATTTTCCACTTCATACTGATTTAGCTCACTGGTTTCGCCCACCTAGATATATTTTGTTACGTTGTATAGTCGGGTCGTCGTCTGTAGTCACAAAATTGCTTCCAAGTATGACTGTTCGCCGAAGATTAGGAGACTTCACTATATGCAAAGCTGTTGTAAAGCCCCGTAAAAATAAGCTAGGCAATCCTAATTGCCTGTTGCCAGTATCTTTCAAGGAAAGTGATGTTCAGGCATTGAGATGGGACTCTATTTTCTTAGTTCCAATCAATAAAAATTCAAAAAAAATATATAATTTTCTGACATCTAAAGATGTAGAAAGTGACATTAATCCCCAACTCCTAAAGCATCCAGGAGATACACTTATCATCGACAACTGGACAATGCTTCATGGTAGGTCTGAAGTGGATAATTCAAGTAACGACCGACTCATAGAACGAGCCTATTTAACGGAAATCAAGATATAAGTTATGGATAGTACTATTTCACCTCATCCTTGGGCTTCAGAAACACTCTATGCTAAAGCACTACTTTATATGGAGCAAATGGAGGCTAATGTTGTTGATGAGTGGCAATATGGATTGTGGTCTGCATTATGTTTAGAGCTTCTAGCTAGAGCTGCTTTAGCACATATATCACCCATATTGCTTGCAGATTTAAATAATTGGCGAAATATAAATTATGCATTGGGTAATGCAATCACCGCAAAAAAGTTCTCGCCGACGTCAATACAAACAAAAGAGGTTTTGGCCAGGCTAACTGAGCTAGTTCCTGAGTTTACACAAGAAGTAGCTGGCTTCTGTTCTAAGCATGTCGAGCGTAGGAATGCAGAGCTACATACTGGTGAAACAATCTTTACTGAATTAGGAACTTCAGAATGGCTCCCAAGGTTTTATGAAGCGTGCAAGCTCTTACTGGAGTCTATGGATAAATCACTGAGTGACTTTGTCAAGGATAGCGATCAAGCTAATTCAATGATTGAGTCACTAAAGGATGCTGCTGCTAAAGCAGTGCGGCAAGATATTAATGCTCATGCCAAGGTATGGAATAATAAAAGTGCTGAAGATCGACAAGAAGCTATATCACAAGCAAATGCATGGGCAACAAGACAGTCAGGTCATAGAGTTGAATGCCCAGCTTGCAAGTCTCCATCCCTGTTGCAAGGCAGTCCTAGCGGAAAGGTTTCTACGAAAATTGTTGAAAACGAAGTGATTCAGCAGCAATCCATGTTGCCATCTTCTTTTGAATGCATAGCTTGTAGACTTAAAATATCAGGCTTCTCTAAGCTATCTTCTTGCGGTTTAGGTGATGCATTTTCGGCTACAACGACCTATACGCCTGCTGAGTTTTTTGAACTGTATACAGAAGAAGATCTGGAAAAACGATTGGAGGATGTATCAGACTATGAGCCTGACTTCAATGAATATGATTAATCTGAGCTTTAGTACAGCATCAGCTCGAAAGGCATTTTAACTTTTTTACTGAACTCTTTCAGTTGATCGCTTCCCTAACACTTCAGCGCAGCGGACGGGCGAAAATTCTGTTGGTGTTGGAAAAGTTGACCTGCCGCCGCTGGCTTTCACCGTTCGGCTGCACTCACTGCTGGACATCCTATTTATTCTGTTCTTCCCACATCAGATTTCGATAAAATTACGATCGCATCTTTCGGTAAACCAATCTTTTCAAGTGAAAAATAGGTATTGCCAGTCAGTAGATAGATTGAGAAACGCCATATTTAACCGCCTGAGAATCTTAGCTATCCTAGAGCTATAGTCAATCTGTCAATCTAGCCTTGCAAGAACGGGTTCGATCGCGCCGCAAGAAAAACCTTCTCGACTCCGCCGGAAAAATTCAGTTCGCTTCAGAGTTCGATCGTAAGGCTCTGCGTACAACTCGTCATGTTTCGGGAGTCCGCGATCGCTTTTTGGCACGGTAAAATCGAAGAGATACACCGTTCCACGAGCGAGTCATGTCTGAAACCACAGCAGAACGGCAACATCTCATTGAGAGAATAAACGATCTACCTGATGAAGTGATAGGAGAGTTAGAAAATTTCCTAGATTACTTGCATTATAAAACAGCCCAGCGCAAGGAAATCGACAGTTCCCAGCAAAATGTCCTGCTCAGGATTGCAGGCTTAGGTGAGTCTGGACAACAGGACGTTTCTGAGTCTGATGAGGAGATTTTACGCAATGAAATCGATCCCATTTATGGCTGGAACAACCAGCCAAACGATCGCTCGTGATGGCAATACTCGACACAAGTTTTCTGTTTGCCTTAACCGATCGCAGCGATCGCAACCATCAGCGGGTACTGACTGTTGCTCAAAGTGCGAACGAGCCATTGGTGCTACCTGTCGTTGTTTTTCCTGAAGTCTGCTATCTCATTGCGTCGAGATTGGGACATCCAGCAATGCGCCGTTTTGTGTCCAGAATGACATCTGATGCGGTTCGAGTTGAGTCGATGACCACAGAAGATTTGGTGCGAGTGCATCAGATATTGGAACAGTATTCTGATACTCAGCTTGATTTTACAGATGCAGCGATCGTTGCGATCGCGGAACGGCTAAATATTACTCGCGTTTACACGCTCGATCGTCGAGATTTTTCGATCGTTCGTCCAAACCACTGCGATTACTTTGAGTTATTCCCCTGAACAACCAGCTAACCCTGTAGAGCAGCGGACGGGTAACAGGCGACACTTTCCGCTAGGCATCCTGTTGGTTTAGTTCTTTCCCCATCAGATTGCGATCGCATCTTTCGGTAAACCAATCTTTTCAAGTGAAAAATAGGTATTGCCAGTCAGTAGATGGATTGAGAAACGCCATATTTAGCCGCCTGAGAACCTTAGCTATACTAGAGCTATAGTCAATCCGTCAATCTAGCTTTGCACGCACGGGTTCGATCGCGCCGCAAGAAAAATCTTCTCGACTTAACTGGACAAATTCAGTTCGCTTCAGAGTGCGATCGTAAAACTCTTCGCGCAACTCGTCATGTTACCGATCGATACATCTTTTTGGATTAGCCTGTTTCGCGATCGCCCTTGTAGCCTGGGTTAACAGTAGGAAACCCAGCATCACTTGACTCTAACCAGAGGCGCGATCGCACCTCTGGCGATCGTCGTGGCGGCGATCTCTCACATTAGAATAAAGGGGTACAACCGAGTTGTGAATACGATGGATGATTGACGAGATCGAGCGAGCGTTGAGATGAAGTTTCAGATATACTACAGGTAAGATTTATCAGTTTTATGGCTGAAAGCCCTGTAAAGAGCGATCGCGATCGAGGAGTTTGGGGGGTTGCGGTGTTTCGATCGCTCCAGCTATGGTAAAAGTCTCCAATCTGGAGTATTATCCGCCAACTGCGGCATAACACCCAGAAGACCGGAGTTAGAAAGTCGTACCTGTTAAGTTATTAATACTACATAGAGGCATTTTAGAATAGAATACAAATCTACCCAGAGAGCTTTTTATGGTTTCATCAGACCTGATTTCAACCTTAAGATCGTTGAGTCGTTCAGACAAGTTCTACATCATACAGCTTCTAATCTCGGAACTTGCCCAGCAGGAAACAGACCTAATTAAACCTGAGCAAGCTTATCCAGTCTGGTCGCCTTATGGCGCGGATGAAGCAGCGAATACGATGTTACAAGCTTTACAAGCCGCTAAAGCTCAAAACCATGAATAATGCTGAGCGGTATCCATTTCTCTCTAGCGATCGGCAACTTAAAGCTTTGGGGGATAAAACTAACATGAAAATTCAAGCGATCGAACTATCGATGGAGAAAATTGCAGAATTTTGTCACAAATGGCAGGTGACAGAATTTGCCCTGTTTGGTTCTGTCCTGCGCGATGACTTCCGCCCCGACAGCGATATTGACGTAATGGTGCAATTTCACCCAGAAGCTCGTCCGACCTTTCGTACCTTAGACCAAATGGAAGCAGAGTTACAAACCATTTTCCATCGAGAGGTTGACCTGATTACTCGTCAAGGAATTGAAACCAGTCGCAACTACTTACGTCGTCACGAAATCCTTTCCTCCGCTCAGGTGATTTATGCAACGGGA
>NZ_JAQNCQ010000155.1:0-18517 GCF_028368005.1 Geitlerinema sp. CS-897
ATCTTGGAGATGCCGGGGATCTTATACGGGAAATGCTAATCGGGAATTTTGCCACCCAAAACTGATGTTTTTGCAAAACTGAGATGCACCCTTAATCTCGGCGTTTATTGGAAACGTCGTTATCGAGGGAAAGGAGGGAAAGAACCTTGGTTATTGCGGGAGCATCTCAGTTTTGCAAAAATATGAGAATTGGAGGCTGAAATCCTTATTCTTTCGTATAGATTTACATTTTTGAGATGCACCCGGTTATTGCTGACCACTCTCTCAGATGCTCAATTAGTCCGCCAAATTTACAGAGCGCGTTGGGGCATCGATCGTTTTTCTCATGACTTTAGCCTATTGTTTCGCGACTCGTTCGGGTCAGCGTCTCCTTGAATCTCACGTCCAATCTTATTCGGGTCGTTCAGACCTGACCCCTCAAGGTTTTCCTCATCATAGTATTTTCTCCCTTGGATTATCCAGTTATGCTCGGAGTCAATCCCTGCCGATCTGGAGAGATGATTGGATTGGATCTCATGGCGTTGAAGCCTCACAAATCTCTCCATTTTTAACGAGGGCTAGAGGCTCTATCCCTTGTGAGGCAGGGGGTCTAGCTATGTTGTCACCCTCTCAGCAGAAACATTTGCCTACGTTGGCGCAGTTGTTGGGGTTGTAGAGTCAGCCTCTTTCTGATATAACGACAACACAAACCCCGGTAACACCGCTTCCCCTGACAGCGTCACCGGATTTTCCAACACCTCCACCGCGCGATGCTGTCGATACACTTCCACTCGCCGCGACGGGGTATCGATAAGCCATCCCAACCGCGCCCCGTTGTCGATGTATTCCTGCATCTTCTGACGCAGCGGCTTCAAACTATCGGAAGGCGATCGCAACTCCACCACAAAATCCGGACACAACGGCGCAAATCCCTGACGTTCCTCCGCCGATAACGCCTCCCATCGATCGCCCTTTACCCACGAGACATCCGGGGATCGATTCGCACTGTTGGGAAGACGAAACCCTGTCGAAGAATCGAAGACTTTCCCCAACCCCGTCTGACGGTTCCACACCACCACTTCCGCCGCCAGTTCCACGTTACGATTTCCCGTTTCGCTTCCCGTCGGTGGCATGACAATCAACTCTCCCGATGCAGTGCGTTCCAATCTCAACTCGCGGTTGACTCGCGCCAGTTCCTCGAACTGTTCCGGCGTTACCGTCAGCGTTAGGGTGGGGGGAAGCGCGATCGCGATCGCCATCTCGGAAACGGTCATATCCATATAATGAGAAGCTCAGCCTAACTCTATTCTCGTGGTTTCCCCATCCCCGCGCCAAACCTCCGTGAAAAGTCGATCGTTCTCCCTTCTCCTTGCCCTCCTCAGCGGCGTTGCAATGGGTTGCACCGTCGCCCCCGTCGAATGGTGGGGTTTCGCCTGGATTGCCCTTGCGCCGCTGTGGGTGTTGCTGTATCGTTCCACCGCCAAACCCCTGGGGTTGGGATTCGCCTGGGGCGTCGGCTTTCACGGTGTCGCCTTGTTTTGGCTGACGGGAATTCACCCGATGACGTGGATGGGGGTTCCCTGGCTGGCGAGTCTCGCCATCGCCATCGCCTGTTGGATGGCTGTTACTGTCTGGGGTGCAGCTTGGGCGGCACTTTGGGCGGCGATCGCGGCTCGATATCGGGGAAACTGGTTAACGCGAATTCTCCTCGGCGTGGCAGCGTGGTGTCTCCTCGAAGCGGTTTGGCGATCGACGCCGTTGTGGTGGTCGTCTTTGGCGTACACACAAAGTCCCCACAATCTCGCTATCTTACATTTGGGGCAACTGTCGGGAACCACCGCCGTTACCGCCAGTGTCGTCGCCGTCAACGGCTGTCTCGCCGCTGCCGTGTTGTCGGAAAAACGCCGCCAACTGGCTGTTATGGCTGCGATCGCCACTTTTTCCATTTCTCATTTCCTGGGATTTTACTTCTACAGTCGCCCCCTCAACGATTCCCCCAATCTCGCCTTTCGCGCCGGAATTATTCAAGGAAACGTTCCCAACGAAATCAAACTCTATCGCGAGGGATTTATTCGCGCTTTGGAAGGCTACACCCGAGGCTACGAAACCCTCGCCGAAGCGGGAGTCGATGCGGTTCTCACGCCAGAAACGGCGTTACCGGATTTCTGGGAAGCCGACGCCCTCAGCAGTAATTCTCCCTTAGCGCACTTGTACCAAGCGATTCGCCGCTGGGAAGTGACGGCGTGGGTGGGAACGTTTCAAGGAAACTTGCGCCGCTACAGTAACAGTCTGTTGACGGTAACGGGAGACGGGGAAGTATTCAGCCGTTACGACAAGGCGATCTTGGTTCCCCTGGGGGAATATATCCCCTTTGAGTCGGTGTTGGGAAGTGTCGTCAACCGCCTGTCGCCGTTGCAGGCGCAGATGGTACCGGGCGCGAAAAATCAGGTATTTGACACGCCTTTCGGACGGGCGATCGTGGGCATTTGCTACGAATCGGCGTTTCCCGAGCATTTTCGGCGACAGGCGGTACGAGGAGGCGAATTTTTCCTGAGTGCGGCGAACAACGCCCATTATGCGCCGTCGATGCCCCAACAACACCACGCTCAAGATGTCATGCGGGCGATCGAACTCGATCGCTGGGCGATTCGCGCCACCAATACCGGCTATTCTGCCATTGTCGATCCTCACGGGCGCACGCTTTGGAAATCGGGTTTTAACGTCTTCGCCACCCACGCCGAAACGGTGTATCGCCGCCAAACTCGGACGCTTTACGTGCGTTGGGGGGATTGGCTGGTGTGGGTGTTGCTGGGAGCGGCAGGATTGGCAGTTTGGCGAGATTTCAATTTATAAAAAAACATCAAGCCTTATAAAAATTAACATTAAAAAATATTGCGTTTTCGAGCGTGAAGAACAGTTTGATATAATGCAGTGGAGTTAATCTCGTTTTGACAAGGCGATCGAATTTATGAATAACGACACTCGAAAGCTGTTCTCGATCCTGTCCCATGCTGCAATTTTTTTCAGTTGGACGATCGTTTCCTTTGGAATTCCAATTGTTTTATTTTTGATTAGCGAAGATTCTGTTGTTAAAAATAACGCGAAAGAGTCTTTGAATTTTCACTTAAACGTTTATATTTACGGTGCGATCGTAGCCGTTCTTACAGCTTTAGTTATTACGATTCCCGTTGCAATTGTACTCGGAGCTTTATTGGGAATTGCAATTATCGTACTACCAATTCTTGCGATTTTAAAAATCGCGAGCAATCCCGATACTCCGTATCGATACCCCTTTGTATTTCGCGTACTATAAGCGTTAAGTAACTTATAGAAAATAAATTCACTGTTAAATCGAGAACTCAAGCGTGCCTCCGATCGATTTACATTTTTGAGATACACCCCAATCCAAATTCGATCGAAAAAAACTCGATCGCCTCTCAAGTCAAAATACACGATATTATCAATTGAACGAAGTTCCTCGACTCTGCACTTTAAACTCAGCGAGCGATCGCACCGTCGTCGAACAGTTTCGCCAACTACAAATTCAACTGAGACATCGTTGGCAAACTGTCGATTTATTCGATACGGGCGACACCGATATTGTCGTTATCCCATCTCTCACTCTAGATAAAGAAGAACTCTTAAAAATCGACGGCGTTCACCACTATGAAGAACGATTTTTATTTTCCCTCATTCGGCTGAGAAATCCCCGAACTCGACTCATTTACATTACATCTCAACCCCTTCATCCCAGCATTATCGACTATTACTTACAACTGCTTCCTGGTATTCCCTTTTCCCACGCCAGAAATCGCCTGTTACTCTTCGCTGCTTACGACTCTTCGTCCAAATCTTTAACTCAAAAAATCCTCGATCGCCCGCGACTAATCGAACGAATTCGCATGGCATTGCGTCCGAACAAAACCTACGCCATTTGCTTTAACGCCACGAATTCCGAACGAGATCTGTCTGTCAAACTGGGAATTCCCCTCCTCGCCACCGATCCCGAACTTCTCTATTTCGGGACGAAAAGCGGAAGTCGTCAAATTTTTGAAGAATGTAACGTTCCTCATCCCGATGGAAGTTCTCTTGTATTCGACGATGAAGAATTGGCTGAAGCCGCTTGCGAGTTATGGGAACGCCAACCTCATCTCAAGCGGCTAGTGGTGAAACTCAACGAAGGATTTTCGGGAGAAGGAAACGCGATTTTAGAACTCGAACCGCTGCAAGATGTTTCGCCACGCCAGCGAGTTAAGGCGATACGCGATCGCTTTTCTAAATTGCGGTTTCAAGCCACCACCGAAACCTGGGAACACTTTCGCCAACGTATCCCCGAACTCGGTGCGATCGTCGAAGCCTATGTCGAAGGAGATCGAAAGCGATCGCCGAGCGTTCAAGGCCGCATTACCCCCCACGGCGAGGTAGAAATCCTTTCAACTCACGACCAAATTCTCGGCGGTCCTGACGGACAAATCTTCTTAGGCTGTCGGTTTCCCGCCGATGCCAGTTATCGCTTACAGTTGCAAGAGTTGGGGTTGAAAGTTGGTCAAAACCTTGCCGAAAAAGGTGCGTTAGAACGATTTGGTGTCGATTTTGTCGTCGTCCGTCGCAATAACGGTTGGGATGTTGAAGCGATCGAAATTAACCTTCGCAAAGGGGGAACGACACATCCGTTCATGGCGTTAAAACTCCTCACAAAAGGTTATTTCGATCGCGCCACAGGACTGTTTTACAGCCAGCAGGGAAAAGCGAAATACTACAAAGCCACCGACAATTTACAAAAAGATCGCTATCACGGCTTGCTTCCCAACGACTTAATGGACATCATCGCTTACAACCAACTCCATTTCGACACCAGTACCGAAACCGGAACCGTATTTCACTTGATGGGGTGTTTGTCCGAGTTTGGGAAATTGGGACTCACGACCATCGGAAATTCTCCCGAAGAAGCTGACGCGCTGTTCGATCGTGTCGTTGCAGCCTTAGACGCCGAAACTAGCGGAAATTCCATTCCTCCGCCCATTATGCCCATATCTTGGACGTGATGTAAGGAGAGGGAGAGCTTCTTCAGTGAAGAGGGAAGAGGGAAGAGGGAAGAGTGAAGAGTGAGGACAGTTCACAGGTAACAGTTTCTCATCATCCCATCATCTTCTCACTGGTGACTGGTGACTGGCGACTGGTGACTGATTATCATCCCTTCGGCTGATAGTGGCGACAAGTCGAACAGGGGCCAGAAGGGTTCACGGCGCACAGAAGATAGGCGGAATTGGCGTAATACTGACAGCTATAGCGGCGATCGCCCGTCCGTTGCGCGACCCGCTGGCGGTAGTGTTCGATTCGCCGACGGATTTTCTCGTGGTAGAGCAGCCGCATCCGTTGTTCGATGAAAGCGTCCATTGATGCGTTAGGGGTGTGGAGGAGTCGTCTAGTTTCAGTCTAACAACGGACGCCGTGAATGCAGCCAAATTTCACCGTTCCCATCGAAGACTAACGCAAATCGAAGGAAGCGAAAAAGCGATCGGCGTTTTCTGAAAAATCTCCCGATGCGTTTTCGCGAGAGGTGGCGATGACTTGATACAGCCGCGAGTTGACCAAATAAAACCGAGCAAATCCCGCAGCGCCTTCTGGAGTTGTATACTCGACTTCTAACGCCGGATAGCCTTCGAGTTGTAAGGCACTGCTAAACTCTTCGCTAGCTTCAATTCCCGAGAGAAATCCCTGCTTGACCGCCTGAAGGAACTGTGTCGGTTCTCCCATCCGGGCGATAAACTCGTTAGGATAGTCCGAATAGGTGACGAGATACTCGCTCTGAGAATCTTTGGCGGCGAAAGCGTGTAAAGCAATGGGTTCGCCGGGAAAGCTGACAGATTCTGTAGAGGTTCGTGGTGGTTCTGGCATCATCACCTGAAACCGGCCTTCCTGAGATGCGAAAACTTGCCAGTGCGAGCTATCTTGCGCCAGAACGACTGAGCCTGGAGGAACGCTAGCCGAACTGGGAGAGACAACCAAGCATAACGCCACAGTTGGAACGAGACAAAACCATCGGGCGTTCATGGTTCAGATTCCTTATATCAAACGTGTGAGAAAAGCGATCGCAGATCCGTTTCGTCAGAGCGACGCGATACAGCTCATTCTAACTTAGACAGTCGGACACTTTGAGATGCCGGAGTTAATTTCTGAAGTTTCGTCAAAAATTCTCGAGCGAGTTCTCTAAACGCCTTCGAGCCTGCACTGTTGGGATCGGTCAGAACGACGGGTTTAAAGCTATCGACGGCGCGAGACACGCTTACGTCCATAGGAATAGACGTTTTAAAGACCTGGGAGTCGTTAAATTCTTGACGAACCCGTTTCATGACTTGCTTGTAATAACGACCCGCTAAAATATTACGGGACATAGTAAACACAATTCCCACGAGCTGGGTTTGCCTTTTTTTATCGATTTGATGCGTCTCGATAAGCTTTTTAACTTGACGTTCGAGCAGTTGCATCCCGATATAAGAAAGGGGTTCGGGCTTAGCCGGAATCAAGTAGAAATCGCTGCAAACAAGGCTACTCCGAGTCACTAAATTATAGCTCGGGGCGCAATCCAAAAAGATAAAATCGTAGTGAGGAACTAGGGGTTTGAGAATACCGTACATCAGGGAATCTTCAAACGAATTCCAGACTTTCTCAAAGTTACGTTCGGGGTTGCGAATCGCTTTTTTGTAGAGAACTTCAGATACGAGAAAATCGTTGTATAAATCGATATCACCTGGCAAAATGTCGATCCCACTTAGATTTCCCGCATAAGGGCGAACGATATTTTTAGCATCTGTCGCTCCGAGATCGCCAGTAATCGATTTTTGAATGAGATATTTGAGCGTACCGTGTTCTTTACGAATTTGGGCGAAATCTGTCGGCGACATCAGCGAGAGCGTCGCGCTAATTTGGGGGTCGAGATCGACGACGAGGACGCGCTTGCGGTGGTCTTTCGCCAAACACGCCGCTAAATTAACGGTCATGGTGGTTTTTCCCACACCGCCCTTCATGTTTGTGGTGGCGACTAGATAACCCATCCGCAGTGTTCCTCAAACAGTCCCAATCTAATGTATCAGATGCAGGGGAGAGGGGGAGAAACTGTTATCTGTTAACTGTCTTCACTGGTGACTGGTGACTGGTGACTGAAACACTGCTCACTGTAAAAGGCTGGTGACTGTTACGATTACGAGCGCGATCGCGCGATGCGCCAACTGAGGAAAATCACGGGAACGATCCCTACTCCCACCAAAGCGAGTGCGGGTCCGGAGGCTTCGGCGAGGCGTTCGTCGGAGGCGAGGTTGTAGACGCGCACGGCGAGGGTATCGAAGTTAAACGGACGAATCACCATCGTCGCGGGAAGTTCTTTCATCACGTCCACAAATACCATCATAGTGGCGGTCAGCAGTCCTCCCCACATCATGGGAACGTGAACGTCGAGTAGGGTACTTAAGGGCGTGTAGCCAAGACTGCGAGAGGCTTCGTCGAGACTCGGGGCAATTTTACCGAGGCTCGATTCGACGCTGCTGAGGGAGACGGCGAGAAACCGCACGAGATAGGCGAAAATTAGGATGGTGACAGTGCCGCTGAGGAGCAGTCCGGTGGAAACGTTAAAGGTCGATCGCATCCAGCGATCGATCGTATTATCTAAGGTTCCGACGGGAACGAGAACCCCCACGGCGATCGCCGAACCGGGAATGGCGTACCCCAAGGCGGACACCCGCAAAGCCAAACGCATCCAAGGGGAAGGGTTGAGACGAACGCCATAGGCGAGAACTAAGGCCACGATCGCCCCGATAACGGCTGTGACGCTGGCGAGAAACAAGCTGTGACGGGCGAATTCCCAAAAGCGATCGCCGAAAGTTTCGTCGGATTTGGCGATCGCTAAAACGAGCAACACGCCGCCGGGAACGATAAAGCCGAAAATAACAGGTAAGCTACAGGCGAGACTCGCCCCCATCGCTCGGAATCCCCAAAGCTCGAATCGAGGGGGATGCTGGAACGAAGCCGAGGTTTGATAGTAGGCGGCTTGACGTCGCGATCGCCGTTCGAGAAGCAGCAAGGCGAACACGAACAGCAACAGAAACGCCGCCAGTTGCGTCGCGGCGATGCGTTCTCCCATCGCGAACCAGGTTCGGTAAATTCCAGTGGTGAAGGTATCGACGCCGAAATACTGTACCGTTCCGAAGTCGTTGAGGGTTTCCATCAACGCGAGGGCGGTTCCGGCTGCGATGGCGGGACGGGCTAAGGGTAAGGCGACGGTGAAGAAACTCCGCCAGGGATTACAGCCGAGGACGCGACTGGCTTCGAGGGTACAGACGGACTGTTCGAGAAACGCCACCCGCGCCAACATATAAACGTAAGGATAGAGCGTTAGGGTCAGTAGGGCGATCGCCCCGCCGAGCGATCGAATGTTGGGAAACCAGTAATCGCCGTATTCCCAGTTAAACCAATCCCGCAACAGACTTTGCACGGGGCCGGAAAATTCCAGAAAGTCGGTATAGGTGTAGGCTAAAACGTAAGCCGGGGCAGCCATAGGCAGCAACAACGCCCACTCGAACATCCGCACGCCGGGAAAGCGACAGGCGGTTACCAGCCAAGCGGCTCCCGCCCCAATGGTGACGACGCCGAGACCCACCCCGACCATTAAAATTACTGAATTGCGGACGTATCGGGGCAAGACGGTGGTAGCTAGATGCTGCCAGACCTCGCTGGCGTCAAAAAAGATACTGCCGAGAACGAATAAAATCGGCGATGCGATAACCAGGGCGATCGCGATCGCCACGATCGTCCACAACTGAAAACGCCAATCTGACAAAAATGCTGCCTCAGACGGCTTCTCAGACAGTTTGCGGGAAAACCAACGAAACATGAAAACGGAAATCGGTAAGGGGCGATGTAAGTCGATAGAAACGGCATCGAACAGGGTTAAACCCCTTGAAAATGCCGTCTGTCGGGGTGAGCATACCCACCCCTAACGTTTCATCATCCCATCACCACCGACTTACTGAAAATCGCCTTCGTCGATATCCGAGGGGGCAAATCCCACCACAGTTGCTAGGGTCGTATCGCCGAGACGAATCAGAGTATCGCTTCCGGCTTGCGACACCGTAAGCTGTGCGAGGGTGAGGTTGCCGGACAAAAGGAACGAGTCGCTTCCTTTTTGGAAATCGGCGATCGTGAGGTTGCCGCTGTTGGCGGACAGGAGAAACCGATCGCTCCCCTCGCCGCCGACGAGACTGTCGTTACCGCGATCGCCGCTCAACAGGTCGTTTCCGTCTCCGCCGAAGAGGGTATCGTCGCCGTCGCCGCCGAAGAGAGTATCGTCGTCGTCGCCGCCGTTAAGTTTATCGTTGCCTTCGTTCCCGGCTAGGATGTCGTTCCCGACGCCGCCACAGAGTTGGTCGTCCCCGTCGCCAATCCGTTCGATATTGGTATTGGCACCGATGAGCGTGTCGTCTCCTTCGCCACCGCAGAGGGTATCGTTGCCCAAATCTCCCGATAGGTTATCGTTTCCGGCTTCACCCCAGATGAGATCGTCGTCCCGGCCGCCGAGGGCGATGTCGTTGCCGTCACCACCGACGAGACTGTCGTTACCTTGGTTGCCCAAAACGATATCGTCTCCCACGCCGCCGAAGACGAGATCGGCATCGGCTTCGGCATCGTCGGTTTCGGGGTTGCCCGTATCGCCAACGAGGATGTCGTTGCCGCCGTTACCGTAGACGACATCGCGGCCGCGATCGCCAAAGACGACATCGTTTCCGTCTTCGCCGTAGACGATATCGTCGTCTTTTCCAGCAAAGACAATATCGTCACCGTGACCGGCTTTAATCAGGTCGTTGCCGTTGTTTCCGGCGATGAGGTCGTTGTCGGAGACGCCTTCAAGAACGTCGGCGGGACTGCCGAGGATGGTGTCGTTGCCGAGTTCTCCTTTAATGGTGTCGTTGCCGCCATCGCCGAAAATGAGGTCTTGGTCTTTTCCGCCGAGGATGCGATCGTCCCCGTCGCCGCCGGAAATACTGTCGTCCCGTTCGTTGCCGTTGATGAAATCGTTTCCAGCACCGCCGTAAATTAACTCGAAACCGTCTTCGTCGGCGAGGGTCGGATCGATCGAGCGACCGACGATCGCATCGTCGCCGCCACCTCCCATGAGGATATCGGCACCGCGATCGCCGAAGAGAATGTCACTGCCCTCGCCGCCGTCTACGGTATCCCCATCGCGGCCGCCGAAGAGTGTATCGTCGCCCATACCGCCGGAAAGCATATCGTTACCGGGGTTGCCGTGGATGATGTCGGCTTCGGTGGCGGCGTCTCCGGTACCGTTGCTGCCGAGAATCGTGTCGTTACCGAAGTTGCCGTTGAGAGAGTCATTCCCTTCGTCGCCCCAGATCAGGTCGTTATCTTTGCCCCCTTCGATGATGTCCGTCCCCGTTCCACCGGAGATGGAGTCGTCGTTAGAGTTGCCGTTGAGGGTATCGTCGCCGTCGTTGCCGTAAATGAGGTCGCGTCCCGAGGGAATGTTGCCATTGAGGAGGAGTTCGTCTCCAGCGATGGCGTCGTCTCCCATGTCTCCCGAGAGTGTATCGTTGCCACGATCGCCCCAGATGAAATCGTTGTCGCGGCCGCCAAAGACGAGGTCGTCGTCTTCTCCGGCGAAGATGGTATCGTTTCCTTCGTTGCCGCCGATGAGGTCGTTGCCTTGGTTTCCGGCGATGGCGTCGCGATCGCGGGTTACGTTCGCATCGCCAGAAATCCCCCCTTGTAGGAAATCGTCTCCTTCAAATCCCCGCAGGGCGTCGCTCCCTTCGCGACCTTGCAGTTCGTCGTTGCCAGCCGTTCCTTCGAGGAGGTTATCTCCGGCGTCTCCCTCTTGGCGGTTTTCCAACGCCATCTCGAAGCCGTTGGTGTCGAGAGCGGGCAGTTCCTCGATATCCGGCAAGGCGATCGCCCCCAACCCAGGAACCTCGGGCATCGCTTGCTCTTCCGGCACTGGCGGACAGCATTGTTCTTCAACATCGGAATCGGGACTTTCTGGAAAATCCGGCTCGGGTTCCGGTTCCGGGTCGGGTTCCGGGTCGGGGTCGGGGTCGGGGGTCGGGGTCGGTTGAGAGGGGGTTGAAAGGTCTGTCAAACCGATCGAAACGGTGGCTGGCGTCGGGTCTTCTTCTCCGGTGTTATCGACGGCAGCATAGGTAAAGCTCGTTCCTTGGAAATTGTTCCCGGCCACGAAGACCAGGCGATCGATCTCTTGCGGCGACAGTTTTTGACCCGGTTGAATGCGAACGTCGTTGGCCGGATCGCCTAGATATAAAATGCCTCCGTTGGGAATTGTTTTGATAACGTAAGCCGCAACGGTTCCGTCGCTGTCACTGCCACCCAACCCCGTCAGGGTGCGACTTTGACCGGGTTGTACGCTGGTGGACGCGCCATCGGTTTCAGGAGGAATGTTATCGGATGTCAGCGTTACGGTGGCAGGGGTCGGGTCGCGATCGCCGTCGTTGTCCGTGGCGAAGTACTCGATCGTCACGTCTACGTTAGGATCGTCAACCTCGAAATACAACTGTTGCAGTTGGTCGGGAGTTAACTGAGTATCTGCGGTAATCTCGTTACCCAGTGCCGGATCTCCGATATATAGCTTTCCATTGCTGGGTTTAGAAACGGTATAGAAAGCTACGTTGCCGTCGGGATCGCTGCCCCCTAATCCGTTAAGTTTTATAATGTCGCCCGAATTAGAAGGCAAACTTTGCGTTACGTCCTGCGTATCGGGGACTTGGTTTCCTGCATTCAGCGTTACCGTGGCAGGGGTCGGATCGACTTTTCCATTATTGTCAATAGCAGAATAAGTGAAGCTCGTCCCGTTAAAACCCGGGCCAGGGAGAAACACCAGTTTGTCGATATCCGCAGCCGGGATGTCCTCACCGGCGTTAATTTCCCTGAAACCATCGGGAGCCATCGGATCTTTGATAAGAAGCGTTCCGTTACCTGGAACCGTATCGATACGATACTTATCGACACTCCCGTCGGGATCGTCTCCTCCCAATCCTGTAATTGCGGTGGGAATACCTGGGGGAATCGTGGTACTGCTACTGGCTGTATTCGGCGGAACGTCTACGGTGGTATCGTCGGTATTGGGAGGAACGTTACCGTTCGTCGGCGTGAGTTGAACCGTTGCAGGGGTCGGATCTTCTGCTCCATCTGCATCGATCGCCGCGTACTTGAAACTGGTTCCTGTAAAATTAGCTGGATTGGCTGGCGGGTCGAAATAGAGACTGTCGAGTTCAGCTTTGGTTAAGTTGTCAACTTGGGAAAGATTGGTAATTGGTGTTCCCGAACCGTTCGGATCTCCGAGGTACAGAGTACCTTCAGTGGGAAGTTCGGTAATTTTAAAGCTTAAGTCGTTTGGGTCGGTGTCGTCGTCCGTTCCCCCCAAGCCAGTTAACTGAGATGGTGTCCCCGAAGTTAGAGAGTTAAAAGCTGCATCTGTCGTATCTGGAGGAGCATTTCCGTCTAGGGTGACTGTGGCACTCGTGGATTTAGCACCGTTATTATCGATAACGCTGAAGTCGAAAGTCGTATTAATATTGGTCGCATTAAAATCTGCCCGAAATACTAACCGATCGATCTGGTCGGGAGTAAGCTGTTGTCCGGCTGTAACTGCAACTCCTCCGTTGTCGGGATCTCCAACGTATAGGGTTCCATTTGAAGGTAACGATTCGATGATGTAAGACTGAACGGTTCCATCGTCGTCTGTACCGCCCAAAATCGATCGATCGAGAGGCGTGTCAGTGTCAGTCAGCGTGACGGTATCTCCTGTCGCCTCTGGCGGATCGTTCAGCGTCACCATTGCCGGTTCGGAAATGCCGCCTTTGCTATCTTTAGCGCGATAGTTAAACGTCGCACCGCTAAATCCCGGATCTGGCTCAAAGGTTAAATTGCTGAGATCGGCAAACGGAATTTCATCCCCAGGTTGGACTAGCGTACCGTTAAGTCTTAACGTTCCTCCAGAAGGTAAATCGTCGATAATAAAAGACTGGATGTTGTCGGATTCAGGATCGATGGCAAAGAGACTATCTACCGTAACCGTACCCGTCACATTAACCACCGTGTCTTGAGCGACGGGAGGGAGGTTGTTAATGTTGACCGTATCGGAATCGCTAATTGAATTCAGGCGTTGGGTTGGATCGCTAGGATCGACGAGGCTGAAACCGGGAACACTGACGGTTGCATTATTCGTTACGAAATCATTGCTGAGCGGCGTAGTTTGAATTGTGGCAGTGACAGTATAAATAGCTGTGTAGTCAGCCTCGAGATCGATCGTTCGATCGATCGCCCCGCTATTCGATCCAGTTGTGGGCGTTACCACCACTGTATTACCATTCTCGTCTAGAATAGCTTCCGTCCAAGAAAAGCTATTAAATCCACTGGATATGGGATCTGAAACCTCAATTCCTTCGATCTTACCTGGAGAAACTATACCTGTAATTGGGTCGGTTACTCCATTGTTTTTAATGGTAATAGTATACGTTAACGTATCTCCAGCATTGGCAGAACCTGTCCCCACTTGCTCGTCCTCTTTATCCACCGTAATGTTGAGATATACGGAAGATTCGGGCAACGTTGCAAAATCAGTAATATTTACCGAAAGATCGCTGATTTTTGTGGCAGTCAAGTCTCCTGCAGAACGAAAGCTTTCGAGTTTAAGTAATCGCTGGTTACTCGTAAGATACAAAGCCCCATCAGCACCGAATGCTAAAGCACCTGCACCGCTTGCATCAAGCGAAGTCGTTCCATCTGGCTCGAAGATATTGCCAATAAATATACCGGTTCCTGATGTCGGATTACTAGCATCATCCAAAGTAACTTTGTACAGCTTGTAGATTCCTGGGCCGGGACGAGCAATTGTTACATAAAAAACATTTGGATTGTTGGGATCGAAGGCGATATCTCCTCCACCGTTCTCAAATGTTCCTCCAATATCAAAACTTGTTTTTATAGTTCCATCACTTTTATTAATTACATATAGCGTCGTTGATGCCGCAGTCATACCAAACAGCGTGCCATCTTGAGACTGAGCAAGTTTTAAAAGTGGCTTGTTTTCAGGAATACTAGCTGTCCCACTGAGTGGCGCACTCGGACTACCCGAAGCATCGCTTGTATAAAACTTAACACTACCCGTATCATTGGTGTCAGCATAGTAGAGAGTACCGTCACTATCTCGTCCCAGAGCAAAGGATGAATCTTGTAGATTTCCAAGGGGAGTTAAATCTCCAGTCTCGAGATCGACAACGAAGAGTTGCTTGTCGTCGGTTCCACCTGTGGCATAAAGACGGTTTTCTAAGTTTAACGTCCCCGAATAACGAAATAAAATCTCGGGACGAAAGGCAATAGAAGAAAAAATATTGCCGAGGCAAACGTCGAATTCCCACAGTCCTCGTCCCATCATTTGAGACGAGGCGGCAATACTTGCGTTCGTTAACTGGTGTAGTTTTTCTAAAAACTGACGACCTAAGTTTCCGGCAGCAGTCTGACAACTGTAAAGAAAAATTTCTGACTGGGAACTAAATGCAGATGTCCAACGTCTAATACTCTTTTTGTGCCGTTCGATCGTCGTAACATCCAAATTCGTCGATCCCAACTGCACGCGACCCGGTTCTCCATGTGTGACGATGTGGATCGATCGCACGTCACCATACGTAGCGAGGGTTTTTGCGATCTGTTCGACACCGTCCCGATCGCCCTCAAGAACGACGACATCGGTGTTGGCGACAACGCCCCGCACGAGATCTTCGTAACGATCGACACGGGAATCGATGAAAACGATTTGGCGCGCACTCTGGCTGTTATTCATGGGAGATGTGGGTCGTTGAAAATGTTAGGGAGTAGCGACAGATAAAACGGGACGCAGCAGTCCGCGCCCGTGTTTTTTCGTAGGGTATCACTGAACTCGGGCGATCGTCACGTAAAAAATACGATCGCTCGAGATGAATGAGGTGAGATGGCTTTGAACGATGAGACGAACCTAGTTCGATCGCTCTAACGGTTCGTGACTCTTAAAACTACGCTGTAGATGCAACCCCTATTTGTTTAGTTTACTCCGTAAATCTACGTTTAGGTTTAAAGTTTACTTTGATTTATCGTAAAAATTGTGTAAAGAAATTTAAGATGAATTGAAACGTCAGTACGACGGTCGATCGCTGCTCAGAAAACTTACAGATGAGATGTCAAAAATAATTCCGTACTTTAGCTTAAATTCAGGTTAAAAACCCTCGGGGGGCGATCGCTATCTCGAGTCCGAACCCCGACTCTAAGGCTGCTTGTCTCACCCCGAGGGGAGTAACGGGGCGATCGCGCTTCCCATACATCAGACGCGACAAACTCGCTAAAATGAAGGTTCGATCGAGATTTCAGAACGCTAATGACCACGTCTCCCCGTCGCTATCACATCACCACCTTCGGCTGTCAGATGAACAAAGCTGACTCCGAACGGATGGCCGGAATCCTCGAATCGCTCGACTACCAACAGAGCGACAACCCGGAAACCGCCGACCTCGTCCTCTACAACACCTGCACGATTCGCGATAACGCCGAACAAAAAGTTTACTCCTACCTCGGCCGACAAGCCAAACGCAAACAAACAAACCCCAATGTAACTCTGATCGTAGCCGGTTGCGTCGCTCAGCAAGAAGGGGAAGCCCTGCTGCGGCGCGTTCCCGAACTGGATATGGTCATGGGACCGCAACACGCCAACCGCCTCGGCGACCTCCTCGAACAAGTCCTTGCTGGAAACCAGGTCGTCGCGACCGAACCTGTCCACATTATCGAAGACATCACCAAACCCCGCCGCGATAGTAAGGTTACAGCCTGGGTGAACGTGATTTACGGGTGCAACGAACGCTGTACCTACTGCGTCGTTCCCAACGTGCGGGGAACCGAACAGTCTCGCACGCCGGAGGCAATTCGCACCGAAATCGAAGACCTAGCCCGTCAAGGATACAAAGAAATTACACTCCTGGGACAGAACATCGACGCCTACGGACGAGATTTACCGGGAACGACGCCGGAAGGCCGCCACAAACATACCCTCACCGATCTCTTGTACTACGTTCACGACGTACCGGGGATCGATCGCATTCGCTTCGCCACCAGTCACCCTCGCTACTTCACCGAACGCCTCATTCGCGCCTGTCAGGAACTCCCCAAGGTCTGCGAACATTTTCACATTCCCTTCCAGTCGGGGGATAACGAGGTTCTCAAAGCCATGTCTCGCGGCTACACTCACGAAAAATACCGACGCATTATCGAGACGATTCGTAAGTATATGCCGGACGCCGCCATTAGTGCCGATGCGATCGTGGGATTTCCCGGCGAGACGGAAGAGCAGTTTCAAAATACCCTGAAACTCGTCGAAGATATCGGGTTCGACCAACTCAATACCGCCGCCTATTCCCCCCGTCCCGGTACCCCTGCGGCACAGTGGGACAACCAACTCAGCGAGGAGGTCAAAAGCGATCGCCTGCAACGACTCAACCACCTCGTCGCCCAAAAAGCTGCCGATCGCTCTCAACGGTATCTCGATCGCGTCGAAGACGTGTTAGTTGAAGATCGCAACCCCAAAAATCCCCATCAGGTGATGGGACGCACCCGAGGCAACCGCTTGACCTTTTTTGAAGGCGATATCGATCGCCTCAAAGGACAAACCGTTCCCGTCAAAATCGCTGAAGTTCGCGCCTTCAGCTTAACGGGAACTGCCCTTTCCTTAGTCGAAAGCCGATAACAGAGAACCCACACTCAATTTGGGCGGTCAGATCGGGTTGACAGCCAGATCCCCGGCATCTCGGAGATGCCGGGGATCTCAAGCCTTCACGGAATTGGCTTCACCGCCGATAGCAGAAACAGTACGGAAAACCCAATTTTGCCCGAGTTGTCCGACTGCTGAACCCCTTGCCTGCTAAGCTGTCCGACCATCAACAAACGCCCTATAGCGAAAATGCTAAAATCAAGCCAAACGATTCGTCCTCGCGATGAGAATTGAGGAGTCTAACCCTCCCTCAGAGTTGACTTACGGGAACTTTAACTGCTCGTCAACTCGACTGTTCGGTATCCTGTTTTACAGGGCGCTGACCTCGATCTCGATCGCGTTCTCAAAGGAATCTCTACTATGGCTTCTGCACGACATATTGCCCTGATTTCAGTTCACGGCGATCCGGCGATCGAAATTGGAAAAGAAGAGGCGGGGGGTCAAAATGTTTACGTTCGTCACGTCGGCGAAAGCCTGGCCGAACAAGGTTGGCAGGTGGATATGTTCACCCGCAAAACCGACCCCAACCAAGACAACATTGTCGAACATCGAGACAACTGCCGCACGATTCGACTGACCGCCGGGCCAGAACATTTCGTTCATCGAGATAATATCTTTCAGTATTTACCCACCTTCATCGATCGCCTACTCCAGTTTCAAGCTGAATCCGGCGTACAATACCACCTCGCTCATACGAACTATTGGCTGTCGGCTTGGGTGGGAATGCAACTGAAAGCGCATCAACCTTTGGCTCAAGTTCATACTCACCATTCACTTGGGTCGGTGAAATATCGCTCGGTCTCCGAGATTCCCCCGATCGCCAACACCCGCCTGGAAACGGAAAAACGCTGTATCGAAACGGCCGATCGCGTCATCGCCACCAGTCCCCAAGAGGCGGACGATATGCGTCAAGTCACGCAAACGGGAAACATCGACGTCATTCCTTGCGGAACGGACGTCCATCGCTTCGGTGCGGTGTCCAAAGACGAAGCCCGCCGCGAATTGGGGATCTCTCCCGACACGAAACTGGTGTTTTACGTCGGACGCTTCGACCCCCGCAAAGGTATCGAAACGCTGGTTCGCGCGGTCGGACGCTCGCAACTGCGCGGAAAAGCCGATCTACAACTGATCGTCGGCGGTGGAAGTCGTTCGGGTCACAAGGACGGAGACGAGCGCGATCGCCTGATCGCCTTGGTTCGCGAGTTAGGCATCGAAGAGTTGGTTCATTTCCCCGGACGCATCGCCGACGGACAAATGACAGAATACTACGCCGCTGCTGACGTCTGCGTCGTTCCCAGTCATTACGAACCGTTCGGTTTGGTGGCGATCGAAGCTATGGCCTGTCGTACCCCCATCGTGGCCAGTGCGGTCGGTGGGTTGCAGTACACGGTCGCCCACGAGGAAACTGGACTACTCGTTCCCGCTAAGGACGATGCAGCTTTCGCCGAAGCCATCGATCGCATCCTCCTCGACTCGGATTGGCGCGATCGCCTCGGAAACGCAGCCCGCCAGCGAGTCCTCGATCGATTTAGTTGGGAAAGCGTCGCCCAACAACTTGGTGAAGTCTACTCAGAACTGCTGGAGGAATCGGCGTTACCCGTTTAGGGAGATTTACAGTCACCAGTCACCAGTCACCAGTCACCAGTGAGGGGATGAGGAGAACTCCCCACTCTTCCCTCTCCCTATCTCCCCCTCTCCCCCTCTCCCCCTCTCCCTAGCTCCCCC
>NZ_JAQNCQ010000156.1:0-6888 GCF_028368005.1 Geitlerinema sp. CS-897
CCCTTCCGGCGGATATTTACAAAACCGCTGAGTTCTGCTCGATGTGCGGACCGAAGTTCTGTCCGATGCAGACGAAGGTGGATGCGGACGCGCTGACGGAACTCGAGAAGTTCTTGGCTTCGGAAGAGGCGAAGAAGAAGGGCTCTTCCGAACTTACTATGTAAGAAATCGCTGAAACCTTTACAGGGCAGGAGTTTTTCCTAAACTGTATAAAAACGCAGCTCAAATCGCGAAATTCCTTTCCAGATATAGGCTACAAGCATTTACCCTACACACCAAGGTCGGAAGAGCCAGAAGAAGGAAGTGGCTAAGGCGTAATCGCGGCTTTTAGGTCGAACTGAAAGAGGCAGGGGGTGACTCCTGCCTTTTTGCAATCGAGAAGATGGGAAAGCGACATTACTACAAATCTATTCAAAGCTTGGAAAAGCGTATACGAGAGCATCAAGCTAAAATAGATAAAGAATCAGTTAAAGAGTCTCCAGATTTCGGGCTGATTAAACATATGGAATCGAACGAGCGAGAAAACGTTTAGGAAAATAAAAAATGTCACTCGATGTTAAACCCTCTCTAACTCAGGATGCCACGCTCGATCGCCTGTTGGAAGAACTCGGTGAGGAATGTCGAACGACGTTGAACTTGTTGAAAAAGCTGCGACAACCGCTTTCGGAGGGCGATCGCACGGAAGTGTTAGCGGAATTAGCGGCGGCGACGATTCACCTTCACGCTCACTGCGACGAAGCGTTACAGGAGGAAATTTGGGAAGTGTGCGATCGCCTTCCCGATTCAGAACCTACTGAGGAATAAGGATGGAAGTTTCAACGCCAACTCCTACCTGGGTTTCTCTTGACGAATACCGCGCCTTGGAAGAGGTTGCTGAAGTCAAGCGCGAATACCGAGATGGGGAAATCGTCCCGATGACGGGGGGAACCTACGAGCATAACGGCATTGCGTTAAACTGGGTGACTTGTTTTAAGGTGGCGTTGCGAGGCAAAAATTACCACGTCCGCGCGGGAGATATGCGGTTGTGGATTCCTCAGTACCGACAAGCGGTTTATCCTGATGTGTTGGTTATTGCAGGCGATCCGGTATTCAACGAAAATCGTCGAGATGAAGTTCTCAATCCTTGTCTGATTGTGGAAGTGTTGTCGGATTCGACGGAGGCGCGAGATCGAGGCGATAAGTTTCGGTATTATCAGTCGATCGCGGAGTTTCAGGAATATTTGTTAGTCAGCCAGTACGAGGCTCGCGTCGAACAGTTCGTTCGAGTTGGGGTTAACGAGTGGTCGTTGCGAGTGTACGACGATTTGGGGATGACGGTGCAGTTAGGGGCGATCGATCTCGACGTGGCGATGCACGATCTTTACGAGGGAGTAGGGTTTGATGGATAACCGCTCTGTTGTCAGCTTGACTTTGTTAAAGGTGTTCCGAGGTTCTGCGATCTAGAATAGTAGAGATATATTTGTCGTGTTCGATCATGAAGAACGTTGTTAATAAATGGGGAGATAGTCTGGCAATCTGCATCCCGCTAGAAATAGCGAAAGAGTTGCAGATGACCGAAGGCTCTGAAGTTGAAATTGAAATTGTTGAGGGACATTTGACTGTTACACCAAAACCCGAAAAATACTCGGAGTTAGACGAACTTATCGATGCTATTTCACCTGAGAATTTACATCAAGAAATTGAATGCGATTCTGAGATTGGCAATGAAGTATGGTAAGTTCTGAAAATTCATATATTCCCGATCGCGGTCAGATTATCTACATTAACTTTAATCCGACGAAAGGGAGAGAACAACAAGGCCGTCGTCCGGCCTTTGTCTTGTCTCCCAGAAAGTACAACGCTAAAAGCTCTTTGGCGGTCATGATGCCGATTACCAGCCATCGCAAGGGATATCCGTTTGAAGTTATCTTACCTGAAGAACTGAAAACAAACGGTGTCATTTTAGTAGACCAGGTTAAATCTTTAGATTGGCGAATCCGACAGGCGGAGTTTGTTGAATCCGTTACCCAGACCTTAGTTCGGGAGGTACAGAACAAGTTAAAGATGCTGTTACTGTAAGAAAAAGCGACAAAATCAATGGGTGCTGTATCGTGATGAATTCATCACGTCGAAGATCGTTCCAGAGATAGACATACCTGTCGAATACCTGTTTACTTTCCGAACTAACGCTGAAGTCTAGAATCGCAGCGATCGCGAGCAAGTTTGCTATGTCAATTGTAGAGAGGTTTCGAGTATGACAGTTACACCCTACAAGGCGATCGCGCTACCTGACTTTTTAAAACTCCCCGAAACCCAACCCGCCAGCGAGTACCTCGACGGGAAAGTTATTCAAAAACCTATGCCAAAGGCACGTCATTCGCGACTTCAAAACAAGTTAATTCAAGCAATTAACGAGGTGGCGGAAGAGGCGCAAATTGCTTATGGCTTTTCGGAGTTGCGCTGTACCTTTGGAAATCGCTCTCTAGTTCCCGATGTGGCGGTATTTCGCTGGGAACGTATCGCCTTCGACGAGGATGGGGAACCGATTGACGATGTGGAGATCGCGCCAGATTGGGTTATTGAGATTCTGTCGCCGCAGCAAAGTGCAAATCGCGTGACTGGCAAGATTTTACATTGTCTGCATTATGGGTGTCAGTTGGGTTGGCTTGTCGATCCGAGCGATCGCTCGATTCTGGTGTTTCAACCCCAGCAAGAGCCAATGTTGTGCGAGGGTTCGATGCGGTTGAGGGTTTTGGAGGGGGTTGAGTTGGATTTGAGGTGCGATCGAGTCTTTGGTTGGCTCAAAATGGGGAAATCCTCGTCTTGACAAAATATACATAATTTGTTATAGTTATTCTTCTATATAAATTAAAATCAACCTCTACTATTTAATATCAAATTAAATTTAATTGTAGTGTAAGCTTAAAATTAACTT
The DNA here is from genome assembly GCF_028368005.1 of Geitlerinema sp. CS-897. NCBI lineage: Bacteria > Bacillati > Cyanobacteriota > Cyanophyceae > Geitlerinematales > Geitlerinemataceae > Geitlerinema > Geitlerinema sp. CS-897. The sequence goes on from NZ_JAQNCQ010000156.1 coordinate 2,915, forward strand.
TTGATCGGGTTTATCTTTTATTATTAATGCAAAAAAAAGATAATAGCAAATATATTTTAACTCATAAAAAAATATATTTTAACTCATAAAACATATGTTTTAACTCATAAAACATATTTTTATTAGTAGAAAAAAGCTAGGAAGCTCCGAGGCAGATCGTGAAAAATAAAAACAGGAAGCCAATCACACAAAAATTTGTCAAAAAAGACAATATTTGTAATATTTGTCAACAAGAAGCGATCTTGTCAGAAGATCATGTCCCTCCCAAAGCTTGTCCACCTTTAAAAGATCGAATAATCAACATATTATTATATGAGTTCACTAACGAACGTGGTTTTAAACCACGTAACACTCAAAATGGTGTTTTATATAAAACTATATGCTCAGACTGTAATAATAAGTTAGGTATTAACTACGACCGTCGGCTTGGTGAGTTTAGTCGCCAGATAGAAAAGTTTGTTGAAACCAAGCTCGAACTTCCCCCAGCCTTTCAAGTTGAGTGTTATCCGAATGCAATTATGAGATCTGTATTAGGACATCTTCTCGCCGCAAAAACAGAAACGGATAATTCCGAAATAGATCGACTAATCAGACCTTGTATTTTAGATGATTCGATTCCTATACCTCAAGATATAAATATTTTTTATTGGGTATATCCTTATGAGAGAACTATCATACTCAGAGATTTTGGAATGCCGTCAATTCGAGGGAATCTTAAAACTTTTGGTATATTTAATTTGCTGAAGTTTTATCCAGTCGCTTTTTTAGTGAGTCATAAGTGTGTAGATTATGAATCATTACATAACTTAAATAGCTTTAAAAAACTGTCCCCTAAAGATGTAGCTTGTATTGACATAGATCTAACTAGTACAAAAAAATCAAGCTGGCCTGAAGAATGTAATGGCTTAGAAAATTTTTTAATGATTGGAAAAGCAGCCAATGATTCGGTATATTCCGTTCCTCGTTCTAATAAAAAATAAGGAATGTCATCTCGAAAATAGTTATGCTAGAACTGGATAAGTGTAGATATGACTCAAGCCGTTAGCCACAACCTCAGCCTCGAGGACTTCCTCAGCCAATACGGTGATAACTCCCGCTACGAACTCATCGACGGCGAACTTATCGATATGGAACCCACTGGCCCCCACGAACAAGTCGCCGCCTTCATCAGTCGCAAACTCAACGCCGCGATCGATCGCCTCGATCTCCCCTATTTCCTCCCCCATCGCTGTCTCGTTCGACCTCTCGCGTCCACCAGCGCGTTTCGTCCCGATGTCATCGTCCTCGACGAAACCCAACTCGATCGCGAACCGCTTTGGACTCGCGAACCCGTCATCACCAACGGCGCAACCGTCAAACTGGTGGTTGAAGTCGTGAGTACGAACTGGCAAAACGACTACGCGCGAAAATACGAAGATTACGAAACCCTCGGAATTCCCGAATACTGGATTGTCGATTATCTCGGAATTGGCGGCCGTCGTTACATCGGAACGCCAAAACAACCCACCGTCACGATCGCGCGTCTTGTCGATGGCGAATATCGATCGACCCTGCTGCGTGGTGGCGAAGTCATCACCTCCGACGCGATTCCAGAAGTCGAAGTATCTGTCGATCGCCTGTTTGCATTCCGCGATCGCGCCTAACTCAACCCCGCTGCGATCGCGAATCCGTAGTTTCGGGTATCAGGTTTCTTAGAGATACCGAGTTTCTGAGGATTTGCAGAATTGAGATGCCCCCGACAACATCCCTTTAAGAGCGAGTGTTCTCATCCAGCTCCTGAAAAACTTCCTTGGCAACCATCATTGCATTAATCGCTCTCGGAAAACCTGCATAAGCTGAAATTTGGGTAATCAATTCCACAATTTCCTGCTGAGTGCAACCGACATTTAAAGCACCTTGAATGTGAAACTTCAGTTGAGGTTGTGCGTCTCCAAGAGCTGCTAAAGCAGCAACCGTGGCAATTTGGCGAGATTTGAGATCGAGACCGGCTCGCGAAATAATGTCACCATACGGAAACTCGACGGCGAAGCGAACTAATTCGGGAGAAGTCGAGGCTAAACTCTCATGAAAATTATCGTAACCCTCGGGATTGAGTCGATCGATCAAAGATAATCCCACCTGAAATCGATTGGCATCCTCTCGAACAAGTTCGGTAGAAAGCAATTGCTCTGAAACGGGTTGGGTTAGTGCAGGAGACGGAGATATTAAAGTCTGAAACGTCAAAATTCCGATCGCTAGTAAGAAGAGGACACTCGAGATAAAAAGCTGGATGTTTTTCATGCTTCGCTGACTCCTTGACTCACCGGAAACTATTTTATATTTACTTTTCTAATAAGACAATCGCATTTTTTGGCATTATACTCATGTCTAAAACGCAATAATCGATGAGTCGCTCTGAAGATTTAGAAGTATTTGTGGCTGTTGTCCAAACCGGGAGTTTTGCTAAAGCCGCGAAACGACTGGAATTAAATCCCTCAGCCGTTAGCCGTCGCGTGAGCCATTTAGAACAGCAACTCGGCGTGCGACTGTTGCACCGAAGCACCCGTCACTTGAACTTGACGGAAGCTGGAGAACGCTACTTCAACCGCTGTGTGAGGATTCTCGAAGAGATTCAGGAAGCCGATCGAGAAGTCCGACAACACAGCGACGGTCTTCAGGGAACCTTGCGGGTGAGTTGCTCGACCTATTTCGCCGATCGCTTTTTGTTAGCCAGAATTTCCCAGTTTCTCGAACAACATTCTCAGATCGTGTTGGAACTCCGATTGACGGACGAAGTGGTCGATCTCGTCAGCGATCGCATTGATGTCGCCATTCGCATCACCGCGATCGCCGAGACTTCCTTAGAAACGAAAAAGTTAATGAGCGATCGCCGGATTATCTGTGCATCTCCTCAATATCTCGAACGTTATGGAATTCCAAAAACGCCAGACGATCTCGTTCGCCACCGTTGCTTGAGTTTAAAAGTTCCAACAACTACCCTGAATCAGTGGCAATTTCGGGACAAATCGGGGACGCGAGAAATTCGAGTGCGAGACAACTTTGAAGTCAACAGCGGTCAAGCACTCTACAACCTGTTACTTAAAGGCGTTGGAATCGGTCGAGTCGCACATTATTTCGCTCGACCCGATCTAGAGTCCGGTCGGCTCGTACAGTTACTTCAAGACTATGAAGACCGCAGCGATATTGGCATCTATGCTGTGTTTCCCAGCCAACGGTATCTGTTGCCAAAAGTGCAATGCTTTCTCAATTTTCTTGAGACTAGCTTGACTCATTATTATCAGAACGAGTCAATTAGAAAATGATGTCCGATCGGGGTGCATTTCATTTTTGAATTAGCGATGTAAATTTATCAGATCGGAGTCTCTGCACTGAATCGATCTGTTGTTAAGTTTCGCGATCGCTCCACCCCTGGACGGCAGCGTTGCCGAAGTTCAACCTACCCCAGACTCATATTTTTATATCCATTGAGATGCACCCTTTTCATCTCTGTGCAAAAAACTCTCTGTGTCCTCTGTGTCTCTGTGGTGAAAATCTCTAGCTTCGATCGCCTGTTTGCATGACGCTAACTCAACGTCGCCGCGATCGCGAATCCGTATAACGGCGTCGAAAGCGAGGGTCGTGAGAATCGCTTTTACGACGATTGCAGGCGAAACAGAGCGTTTGTAAATTACTCAAATCGTTCGTTCCCCCTTTCGCCAGGGGAATAATATGATCGATCGTCAGTTGAGTTTGCTGCTGAGTGCGATCGCAACTCTGACACGTGAAATTATCCCGTTCGTAAACGTACTGTCGAACGGCGTTGGGAATAGAAATGCGGGGGGTTTTGTCCATTGTTCCGCCAATTCAAGTTTGAAATGCAACGGTCTCCGATCCCTGACTATAAAATACCTCAGAAGGGGTTCGATAGTCAAGAGATTTTCGAGGACGATCGTTGAGTAAATCTACTGCTTTTTTTACCGCATCCGGTGACAAGA
>NZ_JAQNCQ010000157.1:0-13603 GCF_028368005.1 Geitlerinema sp. CS-897
GTGGAAGGTTTAAACAACAAGTTAAAGCTGATTAAACGCAAAGCTTATGGATTTCGTAATTTCTGCAACTTTGAGCTTAGGAGTCAGCTTTCTATGATTTTTTCAGATTGATTCTGCATCTTAAGTTCGGAAGAGCCAGAAGTCTTCACCACAGAGACACAGAGGACACAGAGAGGGGCTTGTCAGGTCGGACAAAACCAGTGTTTGAGTTTTCGACTCCGCTCAGCGTTGAGTCCTAGCGGAGTCGAAGTGTTGAAATTCGGATTCTGTATTAATTCGCAATCGCCCGAATTTCGTTAGAACTTACGCAGAAACCGGGTTTCTTGACCGACAAGTGCGTAATTCCTGTTCGTATTGAAAAGAGCAATTTTTGTAATTATTTTAATCTATCTTTGGAGAGAATTTAGAAATTGCGAAAGGTTGAGAAATTCAACCTTTGGGAAAGTTTTTCAATTTTTTATGACTTTTTTCTGAGTTTTATTACAAAATGTAGATAATTGAAATTGTAGATTGCAAATCAGTAAAAATATATGAATTTCGACAATACAACCTGGTGGGAGCGTGGAATTATTTATCAAATTTATCCACTTACCTTTGCCGATAGCAACGGTGACGGCGTGGGAGATTTACAAGGAATTATCCAACGCTTGGACTATTTAAACGACGGTAATCCAAACAGTGACACCTCCCTTGGAATCGATGCGATTTGGCTCTCGCCGATTAACAAATCGCCCATGTTCGATAACGGTTACGACGTGAGCGACTACCGAGAGATTTGTCCGACATTTGGCACGTTAGAGGACTTCGACGAACTGATTCGAGAAGCTCACCAACGGGGAATTAAAGTTATTTTGGATTTAGTGGTCAACCACACCTCCGATCGCCACGATTGGTTTGTCGAATCGCGATCGAGTCGCGACAATCCGAAAGCCGATTGGTATTTGTGGCAAGAGGGCTATAAAGACAATCCTCCAAATAACTGGCTATCCTATTTCGGCGGTTCGGGGTGGACGTTTTGTCCCGAACGGGGACAGTATTATTTTCATACGTTCAACGCCAACCAACCCGATCTCAATTGGCGCAATACAGACGTCCGAGAGGAAGTATTCGATATTATACGGTTTTGGCTCGATCGCGGTGTAGACGGGTTTCGTCTCGACGCCTCGAGTGCCTACAGCAAAGATAAATACTTCCGCGACAATCCACTAAAATTTGCCTCGAGCGATAAGAACGATTACAACAACTACCACCATCTCTATGAGAAAAACCTGCCGGAAAATCACGAAATCGTTCGTGAAATACGGCAAGTTCTCGACGAGTACGACGATCGCCTGCTCGTTGGCGAAACCTTTATCGATAACACCCTCTACGATTCCATTGCCTTTTACGGGGCGAACAACGACGAGTTGCACTTACCGTTTACGTTCGAGTTTGCGTTTAGCCCTTGGTATCCCGGCCATTTACAACGGGAGATCGAACGAAAAGAACTCCTGACGCCGCAAGGGGCGCAACCGGTTTATTTTTGGGACAACCACGATATCCCCCGACATCTTTCGCGGTGGGTAGACTGTAGTTTGTGCGTCGATTCGATGGCGATCGCGATGGCGGCGGCGACGTTGTTACTGACCGTGCGCGGAACGCCCGTGTTGTACTACGGTCAAGAAATTGGCATGGTGGACTACGACGATATTCCGCCAGAACTGTCGCGGGATAAGGCGATCGCCCCGAGTCCGAGTGGAGAAGTTCCCGAACGCCGAGATGGGGCTCGCACGCCGATGCAGTGGGACGATTCGCCGCAAGCGGGGTTTAGTTTCGGGAAAAACCCGCAACCGTGGCTTCCCGTTCATCCCAACTATAAAGAGGTCAACGTCGCGGCGCAGCTTCGAGATCCGCGATCGCTATTGAATTTTTACCGACGACTCGTCGCCTTGCGTCGCGATAGTGAGGCATTGTTGTGGGGACGTTTGAGGACGTTAATTCACTATCCTTACGAACATCTAGCCTACCTGCGCGAAACGGACGATGAGATGGTGTTGGTGGTTATCAATTTTTCTTACGAAAAGCCTCTGATTCTCGACATTCCGATCGAGCGCCAGGGATGGAAGATCTTGATATCTGCTCGCGATCGTCGGGTGAATTCCTATCGAGAGGAAACGGGAGCGACGATCGACCTTCCCGAAAAGTTAGATGCTTTTGAAATTTTGGTATTGCGAAAAGTGTGAGGCAGAAACCTAATGTCAATGTATAAGTTGGAGATACCTATGCGAAACAGACTTGACTCTTCTTCCCTTATACGGAATTTGTTTTTGACAGGCTGGTTTTTTAAAAAGTATTCACCACAGAGGCACAGAGGACATAGAGAGAGGCTTTCTGGGTTTAGTAAAACCACTGTTTGAGTCTTACAAGATGACGTTCTAATGTTTGGGTTTTGGTTATATTGCTATATTCGATCGAAAGCGATTGTAAAAAAGATCGAGAGTACTTTTAAAAGAATTAGCCAGCACGAGCGATCGTTTAAATAAAAGCACACAAATAAAACTATAGCAATCTCAAATGAGTTGTATTAAATCGAAATGCAAGAAAAGATCGGATTTTTTTATTGATGTTCCCCGTCCCCTTTAATTTATTACACAATCTATAGCAGTTTTAAATGATTCGCGGCAAAATCTCATTTCGGTAAATGGTGGCATAAGATCCTCGGCATCTTGGAGATGCCGAGGATCTCGATAGACTATCTGACCCATGAGACAAATTTTCAATAGGTTGTTTACTATAAAAAATATAGAAATTCTATATTTAAGATTTCTATATTTTCTCAAAAATAAAAATATTTAGAAAATTCAAAAAAGAATTCATTTTTTTGTTCGTGTTACACCCTTCATTCTCGCAATTTTACTAACTTCAGCTTTAATGCTACAGATAAGGGCTGCAAATTCACAACATTTCTGTTTTGCTTCGCTGCTAAATTCTGCTTCGCACGCGATTTTAACTGTTGCAACAACTGGTTTCTCGCTGGAGAGTCTAACCCCGTTTCGGGATTCATCGTCAGCGATCGCGGACGTTTTCGGCGACAATATAAAAAGTGGGAAGTATTGACAATTCTAGCGACAAAATGCGCCCGTAATAAAAACTCCGTATCGCCGCCAAACCGCAATCCCGTCGCAAAACCTCCCAACTTCATCACTAATTCTCGACGCACTAAACTGCTGGGGTGAATTAATGGATGTCCCGGTTTTTCCTCCAAAGCAAGGTTGACGTCCAGGGGATAACAGACGGGAATTACGGTTTTTTCAGATTCCATTATTCGCAATTCCTGGGTTCCCACTAAATCAGCGTTGTATTGAGACATTAAATATAGAAGTGTCGCCAATCGATCGCGCGTGGAAAAGTCGTCAGCATCTTGAAACAAATAGGCATCGGCGTCAGTGTCCTCGATAACCTGTTGAACCAGGCGATACGGTCCGACTCGTTGGGGAGAGCGATACAGTTTCACCGAGGGAAACTGAGAGACGATCTCGACTGGCGGCGTTGGCGAGGCGTCGTCTACCACCACAACCTCGTCGAGAGGGCGAGTTTGGTTGATGAGGGAATGCAGACATTGAAACAGCCAGGGTTCGCAGCCAAAGTGAGGCACGATCGCACAAATCCGCCAGTTATCATCGGGTTGCGGTGTCGTCGATGTGCCGCCATACCAGGCTAATTCGGGGAAGTCTTCGGCGAGGCGATACAGCGTTGGGATGTCTGCGTTGGCGAAATGGCGGTGAAACCAGGTGGCTTCAGCAATCCACGCCAGGGGTTGCGGCGAGTTGGCGATCGCAGTTTCGGGGGGAAAGTCGAGGGAGGGAAGCCAGGGAACGATCCAGGGTTCGGAGGTTTTGGGAAATTCCGGTAACGTCGGGTTGGGGTTGGCGTGGTGGGGAATGTAGGCGATCGCATCGAGAGGGGCGTTGACAAGTTCCTCGTTCGAGTTAACAATTGAAATAGGGTATGGGTACGGAATCTGTGCAATTTTAGAATTTTGCGATTTTTTGGGATTTCCCGGTATCCAAATAAAAGATATTTGAAGTTGAGAATTCTGCTGTAGGGAGTTGAAGAGAGCGATCGCAGTTTCGAGAACCGTTTCTGACTCGAAGGCGATGGCAATTTTAGAAGTAGATTTGGGCATTTTTTAGAGGTTTCACCGATCGCGAATCTCGAAAATTGGCGATTGTTTGCGGTTGCAATGTTTGGCTAATCGTTCAAAGGCGGAAACTCGCGACGACGGAGGTGCAGAAGCCAACAAACATTGATAAGCGAGTTCGGGTTTTCCGCCATTTAAAAATCCTTGTGCGATATTTCGTAAAATCGGACTCCAGGGAAGGGGATCGAATTCACCTTTTTCGAGAGTGCGATCGAGGTTTTGCGACTGTTGCATCGCCGTTGTCAGCCAAAATTCCGAATCGAGTTGTTTTTCGAGTAATAGGTTGACGTATCCGTTTTCGAGAATGGCTTTGGCTTGCTCTTGAGGAGTTTTGGCGGTTTCTCGAAGTTTGGTTAACGTCGCCTCTAGAATTTCGGGAGTTTCGCGGTTTTTCCAAAAAGCTCTCCTGAGATGCAGCCAAGCAGTTAAAAAGGAATCGGCGTCGGTGATTCTCGAGATTTCCCAGATTTCCCGATTCCCAATGAATTCACGCCAACTGGCTAAAGTGGCGGTGTGGAATCGCGAGGCGAAAAAGTTGAGATCGGCGATAAAAATCGCAAGTAGGGGATTGAGACTTTTCGTGAGGGGAGAATTTCGGTTTCTGGCGGTGGCGATCGCACGCTCGAATCCGTATAAACTGTGATGGATGTTGAATCGATCGATCTGACGAGGGCGACAGTCTAAAATTTTTGGCAATTTCTCTGTTTTCTGATACAATGACGATAGGTATAGGTCAAATTGAATCGAATCGCTGAATCGATCGCCCTCCGCTTCACGTAAGATTTCGACAGCGCGATCGCACAGCAACTCATCTCCTCCTAAAACCGTATTGGCAAACAATAAAATTCGTCCGATCGTGCGATCGATGTCGGGATTTCCCGTCGTGGGAGTTTGTGAAACGGCGATCGCTAAATTTCGCGTGGTTTCAGAAATTCCCGAACCTGAAATAATCGAGGGATCGATCGCCTGTTTGAGGAGTTTCGCCGCCAGTGCGATTTTACCATGAGGAAGCGGGCGATCGAACAAATCGCCCCAAGACCCCGACGTAAGTTGAGAAATCCACTCAGTTTCCAAAAACCCCTCTCGCAGCGGAACTTCTGGAGGTGACGGCGGTTGTCCAAAATAGCGAATTTCGAGATTTCCAAAAGTGTGACGAATCCAGTTGTCGAGAGGTTCTAAATTGCGATCGCTCCACTTTTCCACCACTTCCTTTAAAATCAGATCGATCGAGGTTTCTCGCCGAATCACTTGATAGTTCAAAATCCCTGGAAATGGCGGAAGTTTCACGTTTCCCGAAAACACTCGTCCGCGAGAGGTTTCAATTGTATCCTCAACTCGTCCGCAAACCGTCGCCGTCAATCCCTTTCGTCCGCAAGAACACGGCGTCTCGTCCAATTCCACCACATCCCCACAACAATACCGAACCATCGGCATCGTAAAATTATACAAATCCGTCGTAACTAACTGTCCGTCGATGACTTCATACAAACAGCGATCGCTATCTAAATGTAACCGATTCGCCTCCGGACAAGTCAGCCCAGAAATTCCTGTTTCTTGACAGCCGTATTCGTCAATAAAAGGCGCATCGAAAACCCGTTCCAACAGCGATTTCTGAAACTCAAACCAGCCTTCTCCAGTAACGATGACCCCCAAAACTGTAGGAAGGGATTTTCCATAAAGTCGCGACGCCACCTCACACAAACGACTGGGGTATCCCCGCACCACCGCCGGACGCACCGACAACACCTCCAACAACCGCGTTAAAAACCCCTCGTCAATCTCTCCCGCCAGCGTCACGTCTACCGAACGAATCGGCTGTAACCGACTGGCGACGTTGACGATGGGGATGCTGTCGTCGATTCCCCACCACCGTAGCGATCGCATTCTCGCCGCGACACGAAGGCGATTCCACTCCTCTCCCGCAAAATACGTCAAAACTTGTCCCCGACTCCCGCTAGTCGTTCCCCGATACACCACATCCGAGGCGTTGGCGAGAAAAAAACCGGGAGAATTGCGAATTTCCGCTTTATCGATGGGTTGGAGATTGGGGAATTTCTCTCGCCAATGTTCGACGAGTTGTCCGGTTTTGGCGTCGAGAAGTCCCGCGTTGAAAAAGCGTTGGCGATTCCCCGGAACCCTGGCGGCGATGGCGAGAACTTTGTGAAGTTTAGAAAACATCAAAAACAGGCGAAGTTATCGGTTGAAGTTTCGTTTGATGTGGAATTTTGCGCGTTTTTAGAAATTTCGAGGATTTCGGCAAGTTCCCATTGAATTTTCTCTAAAACCGTTAATCGATCGCAGGATAAACCGCGTCCATTTCGGCTTAAAGTCACGTAAAACTCAAAGCCGCTCGTGGGCAAAAACGAAAACTCTTTCAGTTTGATAAATCCCAAACTATAGAGGTCTTGAATTATCAACCGAAACGAATGCGGCGTAAAACACCAAGCATGAACGTCGATGTAGTCTTGGCTGTTTTGGTGTTGTTGGATAGCCTCAAAAATTTGTTGCTGTGAAAACAGGGGTTTGAGCTTTCCGTTGTGTCCTTTTAACCAGCAAATATGATTTCCCTTTGACATCACATTGATATGGTAATCAATGACGCTGCCAAGGGTATGTCGTTTCGGCTTGTAAAGATGAGCGTCGATAATCTCAGAAATGCTGGTTCTCGCCCTCATACAGTCGAAACAGTACCGATAATCGGGGACGACTAACGATAAAATACCATCATCTTTCAAGAGTTCGTTGCAGTCGTTTAAAAAACCAATCAAATCGGTCGTATGTTCGATGACGTGGGAGGCAATAATCCAATCGTAAAACTTGTTTTTTTTAATAAGTTCGGCGTAAGAACCCCCTGTCCAAACGTAATCGACTTCTTCAATAGTACGGGTATCGATACCTTGATTTCGATACTTCTCAACCAGTTCTTCTCGGCGGAGGTGGTCTACAATTTCAACCTTATATCCCTCTCGTTTAGGGGCGACGGGATTGTAACTCGCACCGATTTCTAAACCAAAACCGTCTTTTTTGAGATGCTGTAAAATTCGTTTTTTTCTATCCATTAATTTCGATTTTTTAAGAACAGCTCAGATATTCAAAATTCTCCGTGTTCTCTGTGTCTCTGTGGTGCATTAAAAACATTTAAATTGGGTTGAGTTGGGTTTCGCTTCGCTCCACCCAACCTACGTTTTAATCATCCAAGGATTTCGAGATACGATCGCCCAACGTCGTCCAATCTTCGTACACCGAAAATCGCTGGGGTTCCACCTGCGTTTCTAACTGAGATTCCATGAAATAATAAGGTTTGGGAGGCATCCCTTTGTTATTCATCGGTCGTCCGCCCATCGAAGGCTTGTCGCAGTACGACCCCAAAAACGTTAGATAATCCGCAGACACCCAACCTTCATTGAAATTCGGAGCACTGCCAAAATAGACACTTCCGCTACCGTAGTGACTGGTGACGAACACCCAACGCCCCGATCGATCTGTCTCTCGGACAAGGACTTCCCAACCTCGGGGAATCGAACCGACAATACGTCCACCTGGAGTTTGTCGCACGTTTAAATCGGTGTTTCGCGTCGAAACTCGGGCGTATTCCCCCGGAAAGTAGCAATTTTGAACGATGCGCGGCGCGTCGGATTCGCCAGAAGACTTGACAAAATTTTCGACTTGTGCAGTAGCAGATTTTAAGCCCAGGAAGGAGAGCAAAGCGGCAAAGACGAGACCGATCGCTCGCATCCAACTCCTCAAAACCATAGGTTTCACCAAAGAACAGTTGACGAATCCAAAATAACCGATCGCGCCCAGGCTGCCCTTAGCCCTGTGACAGAAAATAGACGGAATTACACCACCGAGGCGATCGCTTCCCGTACCGTTTCAATCGCGCGATCGATCTCCGATTCCGAGACAATTAACGGTGGAACGAAACGCACCACTTTCGGGCCCGCCGGAACCAACAACAAACCCAGTTCCATCGCCGCTTTCACGATATCGATCGAACTCAGCGAACTCTCTTCCTTGAGAACCAAACCGTTAATCAATCCCCAACCGCGAATTTCCGCAATTAAATCAGGATAATCGGCGGCGATCGCCTGTAAGCCCGTCCGCAATTGTTCTCCGCGATCGCGGGCGTTTTCCGCCAAATTCTCCCGTTCCACCGTCTGACACACCGCCAACGCCACCGCACAGGCGAAGGGATTTCCGCCAAACGTACTGGCGTGTTCGCCGGGAGACAACACATCGCAAGCGGACTTACACAACAACGCCCCAATGGGAATTCCGCCGCCGAGACCTTTCGCACAGGTAAAAACGTCCGGTTCGATACCCAAATTTTCGTATCCCCAGAGTTTCCCAGTCCGTCCGACGCCCACTTGCACCTCGTCGAGAACCAGTAAAATTCCTTTCTCGTCGCAGAGTTGGCGAACCCGTTGGAAATAGTCGCGATCGCCCGGACGCACGCCCCCTTCTCCTTGCAACGCTTCCAACAGAATCGCCGCAACTTGGGGTTTTTCCGCATCGAGTTCCGCGATCGTCGCTTCCAAAGCCTCGATATCGTTATAAGGAACATAGACGAAACCGGGAACCAGGGGGCTGAAATTCTTCTGATATTTCGGTTGTCCCGTGGCGGTAATCGTCGCCATCGTCCGCCCATGGAAACTGGCTTTCGCCGTGAGAATCACCGGATTTTCAAGGTTGCGAACCGTGTGGGCGTACTTGCGAACTAGCTTAATCGCCCCTTCGTTGGCTTCTGCCCCAGAATTGCAGAAAAACGCGCGATCGGCACAGGAATGCTCGACCAACCACCGGGCTAAGTCCCCTTGCGGCGGAATGTAGTACAGGTTCGAGACGTGGTGGAGAGTTTGAATTTGCTGCGTCACCGCCGACACCAACGTCGGATGCGCGTGTCCTAGGGTACAGGTAGCAATTCCGGCCACGAAATCCAGATATTCCTTACCTCGATCGTCCCATACCCGACAGCCTGTCCCTTTCGTCAGGGCGATGGGAAACCGTCCGTAGGTTTTCATCACGTAGCGATCGAACGTTTCCGGGTCAAATAAGGGGGTCGTGGGTTTGTCGAGGGTGGTTTCTGGACTCACGGTGTTACTCCTATTGGCGATCGATTTCGTCGTCTGGGCTTGCGCCCCAAGCGTAAACTCCATCTTAGATCGACCGTCGGGGATTCTCGATGCCGACTTGGTAATGGAGAGTTGACAATTGCCAACCGGGTATTGACGGCGATTCTTAACCTGTTCTTAGTCAAGTGTCGGATTTGCCCCACTATGATGGCCGTAGGGAAACTCGAATCGATCGCTGAAGTCGGTGCGTTCCGGCAGATTTGAGCCTGTCGCCAAAACCCAAAGATCGATCGACGCCGGAACACACCCTACCCGTCAATACAGGATTTCCGTCTGGTCAATCCAGTAGAGTGAAATAAGCGCCGATCGCCGTTAAATTTGACTGCAACTGTTTCAGTTTTCGACAACCCATGTCATCGACACCTTGGTTTTCGACCCAACGCCTAGCCTTGCTTTTGAGTTTGGGGGTTTTGAGTGGCTGTAGCAACATTGGCGGAAACGGAACGCCCCAACGCCAAGGCTTCGAGGTCAAACTGCTGTTTGGCAGTGCTTTACATGAATTTTGCGATCGCGCCGCAGCCAAGTATAACGCCCAAAATCCCCAACTCGACGACGGAACGGAATATTACATCACCTGCGAAGCCGCTGGAAGCGGCGATGTGGTCGATCGGGTTCTCAGCCTCGCCCAACAACTGAAAAACGGAAGCATCCAAGCCGAAGACCCTCAATTTCCCGTCCTTCTCTCCGTCGACGGAGAAATCTATCACAGCCAACTTCGCTATCAGATCGATCGCCTCTATCCCGGTCAAGACTACATCCCCGAAATTCCCGACGCCCCCATGTTGTCCAACAGTCCGATGGTGTTGATGGCGGAAGCGGACATCGCCGACAGTTTGCAAAGCGTCGAAGACCCCTTCAAAGCCTTCGTCACGGCGAAAAACCACCAAGATTTAAATTCCAACGCCCCCAACCTCCCCATTACCTACGTTCACACCGCCCCGACGCGATCGAACTCTGGCTTACAAACCCTCGTCACGCAATTCGCCAGCGTCTCGGGGAAACGTCCCGTAGACCTCACCATCGCCGACGTGCAGAAGTACCAAAGCGAGGTGCAGCAAATCCAACAGAAAGTCACCCGCTACGGAAAATCTACCAGTTCCCTGGCCAAAGCCATGGTGGCCAACGGTCCTTACTGGGCGTCCGTGGGGTCAGTTTACGAATCCTCGGTTATCGCCGCCAACAGCGAACGATCCGACGCCAATTCCGGCGTCCGTTACCAAGCCGTTTATCCCCAAGCGACTTTCACCTCGAACATGAGGGCGATTTTAGCCGACGCCCCCTGGATTAGCGAGGAGGAAAAAGCCGCCGCCGAAGCGGTTATCGAGTATTTGCGATCGCCCGAAACCCAAGCGATCGCCACCGATTTAGGCTTGCGTCCCGGCGTTCCCGGCGTTCCCCTCGGACCCCGATTTACCCCCGAATTCGGCGTCCAAACCAGTCCCAATTACGACTCTTACAACCCGCCACCGCCGGAAGTGGTCGAAGCCATGCTACAAAGCTGGCAAGATTACGCCAAAAAAGCCTCTCAAGTGGCGGTCGTGGTCGATTCTTCCGGGTCGATGGCGGGACGCAAAATCACCGCCGTCCAAAACACCCTGAGAAACTACATTGAAAATTTAGGCCCCAAAGAACGCATCGCCCTGATCGATTTCAACTCCGACATTAAACCCCCTGTCGTCGTGGATGGAACCCCCGAAGGACGCGATCGCGGAATGCAGTTTATCGCCTCGCTGCAAGCCAGCGGCGGAACTCGCCTTTACGACGCCGCCCTCTACGCCCGAAACTGGTTGAGTGAAAACCTTCGCGAAAACGCCATCAACGCCGTGTTGATTCTGACTGACGGCGAAGATTCCGGATCGCAAATTCGACTGAACCAACTCGAAGCCGAACTTCAAAAAAGCGGGTTTTCCTCAGACCAACGCATCGCCTTTTTCACTGTCGGTTACGGTAAAGAAGGGGAGTTCGACGAAAGCGTGTTAGAACAAATCGCCCAAGTCAACGGCGGCTATTACCGAAAAGGCGATCCGGAAACCATTTCTTCCTTGATGGCCGATTTACAAGTCGAGTTTTAATTCCGAGTTTTGACAACAACATGAAACTCGCCAATCCTTTTTATTATCCCATGTCAATTCTCGCCGGAGGCGTCGTCTTGTTCCTCGGCGTGCGTTTGGCGAACGTCTCCAGTGTCGTGATGGTTCCCACCGCTGCGATCGTCTCCTTAGCGGGGGCGTCGTGGCGCAAATCTCAAGAACCGGAAGGACTGGCGTTAGAAAACCCCGATTTAGCCCGAGAGTTGCAAGCCGTGCGGGTTTCGGCGGCGAATTTAGCCTCGAAAGCCGACGAGTTGCGGCGGGAAGCGGAAACCCTGCTGACAGGGGGAACGGTGCAAATGGAGTTGCTGACAGCAGTACAGTACGCCTGCGATCGCGCCCACGAACTCCCCGAAAAGATCGATCGCCTCTCCCGTCGGTTACAAGGATCGGATTCCCTGCTGTCGGTAGAAGACTTGCAACGCCAGTTACAGGAAGTGCGATCGAAACAAGCCTCTCGTCGCGGCGTCGCCCAACAACAACTCAGCCAACTCGCCGCTAGTTTAGAACGCAACATCCACCTCGCCCAAGCCGGAAAAGACGCCCGCGACGCCCAAGCGATTTCCCTGTCAACGGCGATTACCGAATCGGCGGGCGTTTTACAAGAATTACAAAACAAACTGCGAACCGCCGACTTACAAGATTCCGAACAGTTACAAGAGTTGCGATCGCTCAGTCAAGACTTACAACTATTTCAAGAAAACGTCGATGTTTTAGTCTCCAAACCCTAAAAAATAAATTCATTAACATAGAAAATTAAATTTGTCAAGTTAAATTTATAAAATTTTGAAAATCATCAATTCAAAAAAATGGATTCTCCCCAAAGATTGATAACCTCTTTCGGCGTACTGATTGCCTCCCTGGGACTAACTTACGCCCCAATTCCCGGCTTAAGCCGAACCATTTACGTTGTCAGCGGAACCGAACTTCAAGAAACCCTAGAAACCCTCGAACCGAAATTCGAGCGAGAGTATCCCAACATCAACCTCGAACTAAAATTTCAAGGGTCACAAGACATCGTCAACAACTACGTCGATGAGAAAAACGACTTCGACCCCACCGTTGTCATTCCCGCCAACAGCGAAATCTTAGACAAACTGAGCGATCGCATGGCCGCCCGCAGCAGCGACCCCGTGTTTCACGAACGGCCGCGTCCCATCGCCAAAACCCTGTTAGTGGGCGTCGCCTGGCCCGAACGGGGTGCAGTCTTGTTTCCCGACGGACGCTTCGACTGGAACCGCCTCGAAACCGCCATGAAAGGGGGAACCTGGAACCGTATCGGCGGACAAGCCGAATGGGGAAGTTTCGACTTCCTCATGACCGATCCCACCCGTTCCAACAGCGGACAACTGACGATGACGTTGTGGACGCAGTCCAAACTGGGGAACGCCCCCACCGCCATGCAACTGAACCAACCCGCAATTCAATCTCTGTTCGCCCTCGTCAAGCGATCGATCTACCAACCGCCGCGATCGACCGATATCCTACTGCAAGAATTCATCACCCGAGGCCCCAACGATGCAGACGTAGCGACCGTGTACGAAAGCATCGCCCTCGATCGCTGGGAACAAGCCCAAACCACCCAAGGAAAACCCTATCAAATCTACTATCTCGATCCCTCGATCGAGACGGTGTCCACGGCGGCGATCGTCACCCGCAACCTAGGGCCCTTAGAAACCGACGCCGCCACCCAATTCCTCGACTTCCTCACCGCCCCAGAACAGCAAGCAGTATTCGTCCAACACGGCTTCCGTCCTGCGAATCCCGACATCGACCTCGAAGCCATTCCCAACAGTCCCTGGACGAAAAACATACCCGGCGCCCGAGTCGATCTCCAAACCCGAACCACCCAACCCCCCGACGCTTCAGTGTTGACGGAAATCGAGCGAGTGTGGGAACGGGCTAATTAACAGTCGCCAGTCACCAGTCACCTGTCACCAGTTGACAGGTGTAGGGTGCGTGACTTGAAAACTCGGGGGTCGATCCTGAGACAGAGAAATCGTCACGCACCGCCAATGTACATCGCCAACATACAAGTGAACAGTGAGGACAGTTAATAGGGTAATTAGTCACCGCAATAAGAGGCAGGTATTGACAATCATGGCAAGTGAAGTAGAGTGGGTTGTATGAAGAAGCCCAACCCCAAAACCTTGTCTGAAGAGGTGAACCCAGAAGAATTGGGAGCGCAGTATTGGTATGAA
>NZ_JAQNCQ010000158.1:0-5700 GCF_028368005.1 Geitlerinema sp. CS-897
CCGGATGCCTTGCGAACAATTCGAGCTTGCTTAACCTGGAATAAATCAGGAATTTTCCGCGACCACCGAACCCGAAGCCATCCCAGTTGCGGCAGCTTTATACCCTCATCAGACACACAGTTTTTGAGCATCTGGGGG
The DNA here is from genome assembly GCF_028368005.1 of Geitlerinema sp. CS-897. Classification (NCBI taxonomy): domain Bacteria; kingdom Bacillati; phylum Cyanobacteriota; class Cyanophyceae; order Geitlerinematales; family Geitlerinemataceae; genus Geitlerinema; species Geitlerinema sp. CS-897. Next base: position 139 of record NZ_JAQNCQ010000158.1, read on the forward strand.
AAGACAAAGCTTCGCATCCGGTTGGTTTTTTTGAATCGTGGAAGACCCGAACGCTTTAACCGCCACGACTCCCAGGAAGCTTCCAGTTTTCGGATGACTTGTTGAAGAACCTGAGCGTTGACAGTCTTTAATCGGGGGTATTCAGCTTTGGCCGCAGTCAGCGACTTGCACTGCCGCGCATAACTGGGAAATGGTGCATCCGCAGGCCAGATAAATTCCTGCCGAATCGAACACGCATTCACGGGCGACTTGCGGGAATTCAGCCAATCCTTGCGTTCCCGCAGAGCAAAATTCCAGACATTGCGGCACACATCCAAAATGTGTTCGATGTCTGAAACCTGCTCCGCCGTTGGCTCTAGCTTGAATTCCCACGTCATGTTTAGCATGACACTATCTTAGCTTAGAAAATAAATATTTGTTTCCTAGGCTTAAGCGAACTACTCCCTCCCGTCGCTTCACCACCCCCCAAGCCCTCGGCTATGGGCGGAGTACTGCGACGGATCTTGGTAGGCGATCGCGCGCGACACGACTCAGTTTTTTGCACCACCAAGGGATTGCCAGCAATCGATCGCGCCCGATAGGACACCCTCATTTAAAATAGCAGACGCTTGCCGAGAGCCCCGATCGCCTCGAATCGTATCGTTTGGCAGCGTCAGAGTCTTAAAATAGTATTAAGTGTCGGAAATTTACCGAATTCAGCTAGCTCGAACGGATTTTTACGAGATTTTTCTTAAGTTATCTGAACTGGGAGATGGCAAAATCGCGCGAGTGTGCTAATATTTCACTAAAGATTTATATTCGGCTGTGCAATTCGTTTTTCTTTCAGAACGGTTCCCCGAATTTAACTCTCTACACGCTCAGGATTCGGGAGAATCTCAAATCATGTCAATTTACGTGGGTAATCTGTCCTACGACGTCACGCAGGACGATTTAACTCAAACCTTTTCCGAGTACGGTACGGTGAAACGAGTTCACGTTCCCCTCGACCGCGAAACCCAACGGATGCGTGGCTTCGCCTTCGTGGAAATGGAAACCGACGAACAAGAAGCTGCGGCGATCGAAGACCTCGATGGCGCCGAATGGATGGGACGCGACCTTAAAGTGAACAAAGCCCGACCTCGCGAAAACCGCTCTTCTGGCGGAAGTTGGGGAAATCGCGGCAAGTCTCGCCGCTACTAAAACGAGATCGTGAGATCGACCGGTTCGCAGTGAAATCGAGTTAAAAGCTTGTCTGACCTCTGACACTCAAGGCATCCCAGCCTGTTAAAACTCGACTGTAGCGACGGACGATCGTCTCTTTGAAACTCGAACATTAAGAGGGCGAGTAAGAAGTCGGACACGCGATCGCTTCTTACTTTGCCCTTTATTTGTCACATCACGAGAGTATTACATGACCCAAGTTGTACCGGGTGAAAACGAAGGCATTGAATCGGTACTCCGTCGATTCAAGCGTGGGGTTTCCCGAGCGGGAATTTTTCCAGATATGAAGAAAAACCGTCACTTTGAAACGCCCATCGAAAAACGGAAGCGTAAAGAACTCGCCCGACACAAACAACGCAAGAGAAAATTTCGCTACTAAGACGCAAATCGGCGTCCGGCGAATCCGCCGATGAAATTTCATACTTCTTAGGGGCGAACTGTTCGCGCCCCTATTACTGTTGCGATCGCATCTACCGCTAAACGGCTTGTTTTAACGCCTCAATATCGCTTCCACAAATAGCCTTGAGATTGCGCGTAATTTTCTCGATCTCCCAATCCCACCATCGCAACTTCAGTAAATCTCGAACGGTCGCGTCGTCAAACCGTTTGCGAATTTCTCGGGCGGGATTTCCACCGACTACAGTATAGGGTGGAACGTCACGAGTCACCATTGCGTTTGCTGCCACGATCGCCCCGTCGCCGATGTGGATTCCGGGCATTACCGTCGCATTGTAACCGAGCCAAACATCGTTTTCGATTCGGGTGTCGCCTTTGTGCGGCCAAGAATCGGGCATGGCGAATTCCCAGCCTTGTCCGAATATAGTAAACGGATAGTTGGTCAACCAGTCGGGGTGATGGTTTCCACCGTTCATAATAAATTTTACACCGCAAGCGATCGCACAAAACTTCCCGATAATTAGGCGATCGCCAATAAAATCGAAATGATAGAGAACGTTTTTCTCGAAATTTTCGGGAGTCTCGAAATCATCGTAATAGGTATAGTCTCCCACGAGAATGTTGGGATTTTTGACGATATTTTTAAGATACACCAATCGCCGTTGGTTGGGAATGGGATAGAGGGTGTCTGGATGGGGGCCGTTTGTCATATAGCAACCCTAAATCAGTTGTGTAACAAAATTGAAACAAAAAGGGAATCGGGAACGGGGAACGGGGAACGGGGAACCGGATTTTTTCGGGTGTTTTAATTTTTGACGACTCATTTGGGACTGCTATAGTTGCTCTGCCGTTAGGAAATTGCATCGAACGGTCTTGAGTATCGTCCTTTTCCCGTCACCCGTTCTCGTTTAAAAAACATTACCGACTCGATAAATTAATGCGATCGCTCAACTGGGTTAACACCTGCGCCAACTGCGGATCTTTATCCTTGCGTTCGGCGATTTTATCACAACTGTACAACACGGTCGTATGGTCTTTTCCGCCGAACTCTTCTCCAATTTTCGGCAAACTCAAATCAGTATGTTGTCGCATCAAATACATCGCAATTTGACGAGCTTGACTGATTTCTCGGCGTCGCGAACTTCCCTTAAGATCTTCGACAGAGACCTTCATCATCTCCGCGACCGCTTGCATCACGACCGTCGGCGACGCTTCGACCGTTTGAGTTTGCGGGGTAAGTACCGGGGCGATATTTTCGACCGTCATCGGTAAACCGGAAATAGAAATATACGCCACCGCCCGAATTAACGCCCCCTCCAACTCTCGAATATTGGATTTATAGCGAGACGCAATGTATTCGATCGCCTCTCGGGGAAGTCGAATGCTCTCGTATTCAGCCTTTTTCTGCAAAATCGCCATGCGGGTTTCAAAATCGGGGGGTTGAATATCGGCGATCAATCCCATCGAAAACCGCGACGAGAGGCGTTCTTGCAGTTGGGGAATTTGACTCGGCGGGCGATCGGAGGCCAAAACCACCTGTTTTCCCGCTTCGTACAGGGCGTTAAACGTATGAAAAAACTCTTCTTGAGTGTACTCTTTCCCCTCGATAAACTGAATGTCATCGACGAGTAACACGTCGGCGGTGCGATAGTGACGCCGGAAATTTTGCATACTGTCGCGGCGAATTGCAGCGATGAGATCGTTGGTAAAGCGTTCTGTCGAAACGTAAAACACCCGCGAGTTAGTGTCGATTTCCAATCGATAATGACCGATCGCTTGCATCAAATGAGTTTTTCCCAACCCGACGCCGCCGCATAAAAACAGTGGGTTGAACTCGCGCCCCGGATATTCCGCCACCGCCAACGCCGCCGCGTGAGCCATACGGTTGTTGGAACCGACGACGAACCGAGAAAAAACGTGCTTGCTATTGAGTTCTGGGGGTTTCTGAACTTTAGATTTCGGCGGTGGCGTCGTCATCGGATAGGCTGTATCGGTGCTTTCGCCGACGTTCTCCTCGCGATCGGTGCAAAGGTGAATTTCGACGCGATCGCCTAAGATATCTTCGACGACATCGGCGATCGTAGACAAATAATATTTTTGCAACCAGTTACGAGCGAACGGATTCGGCGCGCGTAACACGAGGCGTTTGTTTTCGAGCGCTTCGACGCGAGCCGTTTCGATCCAAGTCTCGAACGTCGGCTGACTCAGTTGAACTTTCAGACGTTCTAAAACCCGATTCCAGAGTTGTTGTAAGGATGGTTCCACCGCTTCCACCTCCCGCGCCGCACTCGAACATCGAGAAACATCGAGACGGACTGACAAACTAATGTTTAAAACCGCTTTCGATCTCCGCTCGAACTGACCGTTATTTTAAATCTAAGAATCCGCTTTCCTTGAGCTTGGGGTTGAAACGTAACGGTTCGGTCGCACCCCGATCTGACAGTTCTGCTAAAATTTCCGATTCGACGCGACGCGCTGCCTTTTTGAGACATTTAATTTTTGAAATTTCGTCAACTGCATTGGCGATCGCATCTCGTTCTTCTGGACTCAAACGGGGTTTGACGTCGATAGGGTTAACCCACAACGCCTCTTCATCGCTGTTTCCCGGTGGCGTCGTGCTGTTTTCTGCGATCCAGGCTTGGCGCAGCATTTCTAACACTTTGCGATCGGGGCGATCGATCGTTTGGATTTTGAAACTGTAGCACTGATGGGGACGACGCACGAGATGCTGGCGCAAACTCAAGGCAATATCGCGAGAATAGCCGATATATTGCAATGTATCGCGATCGTCGAACACAGCATACGCGCCGATTTTTCCTTTGACATCGCCGTCAGGAATTTTTCCGCCTTCGTCGAGATAGGGGCGTGCGGGTAAACTTGAAAGTGGGGGTAAATCGGTTTGGACTGTCATCGATCGAAGAGGAGAGGTGGAACGAACGGGAGAAAGTTGTTTGGCGCGGATTAGTCGATTTTCCGATACACCGCACAGAGACGACTGGGTTTAAAAATTTTAGCCTCGAACATAAACGGTGGTGGAACGTTTACGAGCAGATAACTATCAGATTCATGGTATTTCTCGAATTCTTTCGGCATTCCCTTCGGTGTTTCTATACTGTAGGGAACTGGTTGAAAGAGTTGCTCTGTAAATTCAACGCCGTTACAGCCGCATTGCTGGCAGATTTGTGCTAAAAAGCGGTCGCTTTTTAGCAGTTGAAATAACGTTTTTTTCGCGTTTGGCTCGAGGCTAAAGCGACTATCGAAGTTTTGAACGATTTTCAAAGACATTTAACAATTCTTTACTGTAGGATTACATTTAATGAAGCTCGAGATATGAGGTTCTGCTATCTTAGCACGACTCGAATCTGAGATCGAGGGGTGCGGCCGATCTTCGTTCGCCTCGATCTTTTAAAGGTTCGACCGAAATTATATTGAATAATTGTTCAATATAATTCGTCGATTGCCGATCGAGTATTCTGTTAGATACTAAACGACGAATTCGTAATTCGTTCGACTCAGTTAACTCGATTTTTATTAAGACTAGCTACAAAATAGGCGATCTCTATATTTTTGGGATGCATCTCACTTTTGTAAAAATATAAGTCTGGGATAGGTTAGCTTGAGCGAAGTCGAAACTTAACAGCAGCTAAATCGCGTACTAAAGCTTGCCTCTGATAAATTTAAATTTTTGAGATGCACCCAAATTATGGTAAAAAAAGCAAATAATATAGCAGTGAAAAATGAGTTCTCAAAAATTAAAACACTAGAAAAAATCCGATTCCCCGTTCCCCGTTCCCCATTTCCAATTCCCTTTTTGTCTCGATTTTGTTACGGCTCTTCCGAAGTTAATATGCAAGAAATCGCTGAAACCCTTACAGAGCAATAGTTTTTGCTAAACTGTATAAAAAGAGAACTCAAATCGCGAAATCCCTTTCCAGATGGAGACTACAGGCATTTACCCTACATACC
>NZ_JAQNCQ010000159.1:0-2628 GCF_028368005.1 Geitlerinema sp. CS-897
CACGTCATGTTTAGCATGAAACTATCTTAGCTTAGAAAATAAATATTTGTTTCCTAGGCTTAAGCGAACTACTCCCTCCCGTCGCTTCACCACCCCCCAAGCCCTCGGCTATGGGCGGAGCACTGCGACGGATCTTGGTAGTGCGGGCAATATCTCGGTCGATGCCGATGCGATCGCCATTCTTGGCAGTGTCGGAGAAACTTCCAGTCAAATTGGAAGCGTAACCTTCGGCTCGGGGAGTGCGGGGAACGTCACCGTTTCGGCCCGCACCTTAGAAATCCGCGACGGTGCCGATTTGATTTCGACCTCGGCGTTGTCCCTCTCGAGTATCGGGGAACCGCTACCAGAGTCAGGAACGGGCGAGGGGGCAACGTAACGCTGCGCGTGGCAGAATCCCTAAGCGTGAGGGGGCGCAGTCAGGAACTGTCGAAACCCAGTACGATCGGCACCTCGACGTTTGGTAACGGTACGGGCGGCCGAACGGAGATCGTTGCCGAAAACGTTATCGTATCTGAGGGGGCAACGATCGCGGCTTCGACTTTCGGAGGGGGCAATGCAGGACAGCTTTCGATCGCAGCGGAGTCGATACGCGTCGAAGGCGAAAACTCGTCGATTTCGGCTCAAGCTCAAATTCTAGACGAAGCCGTGCGAGCGGCGTTTTTTCTACCGGACGTTCCGACGGGCAATACTGGGACGCTCGACTTACGTGCCAACAGAGTGAGGGTTTCCGACGACGGACACATTAGCGTTCAACACGATGGAATCGGCAATGCCGGTCAGTCAAACGCGATGGCGGGATCGTTGCAACTTCAGCGGGGCGGCCAAATTTCGGCAGCAACGGCGTCGGGGTTAGGGGGCAATTTGAGGGTGAACGTGCGCGATGGAATTTACCTCGACGACGGGAGTGCCATCACGGTGAACGCAACCGGAGAGGGCAACGGCGGCAACATCGCGATCGAGGCGACGACCCTCGTTCTCAATGGAGGTAGCGCGATCGACGCCAACGCCATCGAGGGAAACGGGGGAAACGTGCGCGTTGCTGCCAAGGGCGTGTTCGTCTCGTCCGACAGTGGAATTACGGCCAGCTCGAACCTCGGCATCGACGGCTCGATCGATGTCGTGGGATTTGAGACCGAGGCTGACGTAGGATTGCCGAGCCTGTACTTGGATCCCGTGGATGCAGCCGCTCTAGTGAGCGATCCCTGCGATGCGTTACGCTCGGGAAGCGAGTTTGTGGTCAGCGGTCGCGGTGGATTACCCAACGATCCGTTTTCTCCGATCGAGGGTCGGCAACCCTGGCGCGATCTGAGATCTAGGCACTTGGCACGGCGCGACGCGTTACCCGAGACACCTGGGGGAAACCGAACGTTCCCCCGAACTGACGTTTCCCAGAGAGGCGAACGCCTGGACGACTCGCCCGGACGGATCGGTGGAACTGTTAGCGATCGAGGCTTCCGGTGCCTGGTTTCGGCCGCCGAGTCCCTGCTTGCCGCTTTCGCTGCGCTAACCCCTGACGAGGGACAGGTCGTCGGAACGGGACTCGAGGGCTTCGATACGATGGGATTGACGCTGGGACGGATGGGAGAGGGCGCGAACCGACGGAATCGGTTCGATTTTGATGCAGACGGTATTTCCGTCGAACTGTTTGCAGATTAGCCCGAGATGAGCGAGTTTATCGAGCATCATGCCAGCGGCGCGATGGCTACCGCGATCGCGATCGGCATAGAACAAAGCGGCCGCTTCGCGATGGGTGCAGGAGACGAACTCCTCGGGAATGTTTAATTCAGTCAGGGGAGATGAGATCCCGCGATCGAGCATCAGTTGGTATTTCAACCACAGATACGCCCACAGGCGAACGAAGTATTCGGCTCGACGGCGTGTCAGCCCACCTTTACCAACGAGCTGGGACATATAGTGGCGCTGGTAGTCTCGGGGAAACCATCGATCGAGGCACATCGGATCGAGATCTTGCCAGCGGACTGTTCGGGGTGAGGCGTGAGAAATCGCAGCCTTGAGCATCGTGTTATGAAGTCAATTTCGCTATATTTTCATTTTGTCACAACAACTTCGGAAAATACCAGGTTTTTTTAGAGTTTTTCTCACTTTGTACGTGTAAATACTGATTCAACTGGGTAAATCTAGAGGCGATCGTGGAATTTTAGGTCGAAAAAATAAAGCCAGAAGGCTCTACCAGTCATGAATTTTGGTATAAAATGCGTTGATTCGACGCAGTGTCCGTATTTATGCGTATTTTGCTGTTCGACTCAGCGCGATTGCGTCGCATTACGGAGAGCGAGCGACGGTTCGGTGACGGATTCCTCTGCGTTATCCGATTCTGAGAGTCGTGTGTTCCTACCCGTTGGGGTGGTTTCGGTTTGACTGATACGGAATCCGCACACCATAGCCCCTCTTAAAGCGATCGCTCAAAATCGATGTAAGTTCTTGCGTACAGGGACTTTACAGCGAAGGTCGCAAAACAGGGTTTTCATACCAAATCCTGTTTCCAAACCTGCTAAACTTTTAAGCCGCAAATTCCAGCCAATGATAGTTCGTTAAATCCCGAATCTCTTCTTGCATCTGTTCTTGAAGGACACAGCACCTTTTCCCCAACACTTCTTCAAGTTCCTC
>NZ_JAQNCQ010000011.1:0-2514 GCF_028368005.1 Geitlerinema sp. CS-897
TAATCACTGCCTGTAGCTGATGACGCTCTTCTGCTGTCAGGCGCACAATGTATTTTTTCTGCATGGGACTCCGGCTCGCTCCCTACAGATTACCTCAATACTCCCGTTAACCCTAATTCTTAGAGTTGACGCTGCACTAGATACATATTTTATGTGTTTTGTCAATCTCCGATCTCGAAAAGTTTTCTGCACCAGTGAGGGGATGAGGAGATGAGGGGATGAAGAGACACGGTTACCCGTTCACTGTCCTCACTCTTCCCTCTTCCCTCTTCACTGAAAAAGCTCCCTTTCCACCCTGTAGGATCGTCTCGGACAGCTTTGACAGCGAGAGGAGAACAGGGCGATATGGTGGGATTCGGACGAGACATCTGCGGCCGTCTCGACTTGGCGGAAACGCGAGAGTGGTTGGTGACGAACGGGATCGGCGGTTACGCGTGTGGAACCGTTCCGGGTGTGTTGACGCGTCACTATCACGGATTGTTAGTCGCGGCGTTGAACCCCCCGTCGGGGCGGACGCTGATGTTAGTGAAATTGGACGAGACGGCGGTATATTTGGGGCGATCGCTCGAGTTAGCCACTAACCGCTGGGCGGACGGCACGGTGTCGCCGTCGGGATATTTGCACTTAGAACGGTTTTATTTAGAAGGGTCGGTTCCCGTTTGGCAGTTTGCGATCGCCGACGCACGACTGTCTAAGCGGGTTTGGATGGAACGGGGACAAAATACCACCTATATTCGCTACACCTTAGACCGAGCCTCCGCACCGTTTCATTTGTCGGTAAAGGCGTTTGCGAACGCACGCGACCATCACGGCGGTTCGGTGGTGGGTAACTGGCAAGTGTGGGCAGTCGAAGGGGGAATCGATATCGTAGCGTTCGGCGGTGCGGTTCCGTTGCACTTGCGGGGTGGGGGAACGTGGACGCCCCAACACCGTTGGTATCGCGAGTTCGATTTAGCGATGGAACGCTATCGCGGTACGGGAAATTGGGAAAACCACCTACACGGAGCGACATTAGATCTAACGTTGGAACCAGGGGAGTCGGTTACGGCGATCGCGAGTACCCATGAAAGTTTCTGCGTCGATGGAGAAGCGGCACTTCAACGCCGTTACGCTTACGAGGATCGACTGCGCGATCGCTTTGTGGCCTGTTGTGGCAAGTCTCCGTGGCGAGAACAGTTAGCCCTCGCTGCCGACCAGTTTATTGTCGATCGCGCGATCGCTGGCGGTTCTGCCGGAAAAACAGTAATTGCGGGCTATCCTTGGTTTGGTGACTGGGGACGGGATACGGCGATTAGTTTGCCGGGGTTGACGGTGGCGACAGGACGCCCTGAGATTGCCCGGCCGATTTTACGGACGTTTGCTCGATATTTCGATCGCGGCATGATGCCGAACCTGTTTCCCGATGGCAGTTGCGAACCGGCGTACAACACCGTAGACGCGATTTTGTGGTATTTCGAGGCATTGCGAGCGTATTTCGAGGTGACGGGGGACGAGAAACTCGTTGCCGAATTATTTCCAGCATTGCGGGAAGTCGTCGATTGGCACGTGCGCGGGACGCGCTACAACATTCATCTGGACGAGGATGGGTTGTTGTATGCTGGAGAGCCGGACGTACAGTTAACCTGGATGGATGCCAAGGTAGACGACTGGGTGGTGACGCCCCGACAGGGAAAGGCGGTGGACGTCAACGCTCTGTGGTACAACGCCCTGCGTACGATGGTGGAGTTCGCGCGCGTCTCGGACAAGCCCACGCGGGAGTACGAACGGTTGGCGAAACGGGCGAAACAGGGATTCGATCGCTTTTGGTACGCCCCAGAGGGATACTGTTACGACGTGCTAGATACGCCAGACGGGAACGACGCGACGTTACGTCCGAATCAGATTTTCGCGGTGTCGTTGTCCCATGCAGTGTTGACGGGGGAACGGGCGAAGTCGGTAGTGGATTGGGTGGGGCAGAAGTTAGTGACCTCTTACGGGTTGCGATCGCTTTCTCCAGACGATATTCAGTATCGTCGGGATTACGGGGGCGATCGCTGGCAACGCGACGGGGCGTATCACCAGGGGACAGTATGGGCGTGGTTGTTGGGGCCGTTCGCAGAAGCCCATTTCCGAGTTTACGGCAACGCCGATCGAGCGCGAAGCTTCCTCGAACCGATGCGAGAGCATTTGTCGGCGGCGGGAATCGGCAGCATCAGCGAGATTTTCGACGGGGACGCGCCCCATACGCCCCGAGGTTGTTTTGCCCAAGCGTGGAGTGTGGCTGAGGTGTTGCGGGTGATGGGAAAGTTGGGTTGAGTGGTACACGTTCGGAGAAAATCAGGTTTGGCAATTCAGGGAGTTTTAACGAGAGTTCGAACTTCACTTAAGCATCAATTAATTAGGGTTTGCTGAAAAAGTTATCAAAAGCTGGGGGTGGAAAATGAACAAGAAGCCGTCTTGCTCAAGGTATAAATCTGAATTGACTTAACTCGTCCACTTTATAAGTTACAATAATATTTCTCGACAAAATTATGA
>NZ_JAQNCQ010000160.1:0-6098 GCF_028368005.1 Geitlerinema sp. CS-897
AACCTGATGTCTCTCGAGGAGAATCGTCTGAATCGGGAGTTTCGGAAAATCCCCAGCTTTTCGAGAGTCAATTCAAACAAGATGTCTCGAAAGGAGAGTTGTCTCAGTCGGGAGTTTCGACAAACTTGGAAAATCCGAGGTTTTTAGAGAATCCAATTCAACCTGATGTCTCTCGAGGAGAGTCGTCTGAATCGGGAGTTTTGGAAAATCTGGGGTTTGTCGAGAGTCAATTCAAACAAGATGTCTCTCGAGAAGAGTCGTTTGAATCGGAAACCTTGGAAAATCCGGGGTTTTTAGAGAATCCACCTCAATCTGATGTCTCTCGAGGAGAGTTGTCTGAATCGGAAACCTTGGAAAATCCGGGGTTTGTCGAGAGTCAACGCGATTCTCGTGTTTGTAGAGAAGAGTTGTCTGAATTAGAAGTTTCGACAACCGAGGAAAATTTAGGATTTGTCGATAACGCCGAGGAAAGCTGGAACGTTTTCAAAAGACTTCCGACGACTCAACTTCTCGAAATTCGCGTTTACAGTTTCGATTCGGGTTCTGAAGAGGATTCGATTCCCTGGATTTCCCTTCCACTAAATTTGCGAGGACAAGTTCGAACCCTTCGCGACGACGATTTAGATATGCTGTTCGTCTGTGGTGAGATTACCGCGACAACCACACCTTTAACGTTGCTGTCGGTTCATCACTTGGCGAGATATCAAGAGGTCTTAGAAGAAATTCCAGAGTTGGAGATGTGGCGGCGTTCTCCAGATTTGGTAACGAATGCTACAAAAGAGTTTATAGAGCAGCATCTTTCCCAGTATACCTATAGTGTACCTGCAACTCGCGAGAAGGTCAACCCCGATTTCGACTTAAAATCGAGATTAGGACTTTCAGACGAAACCCAAATTTTACTATCCTACGTTTACCCAGATGGATTGACGGCTGAATGGCGAGAAATTTGGGCAACCATTCTCGATCGCACACCCGACACTCTCCTCGTATTAGCCCTCTGCAACCTCGAACACCGTAACGTTTTACAAATAAACCCGCGCGATCGCATCTCCGAAACCTTGCAACATCACCAACTCGATCGCTCCCGCGTCCTCCTTCTCAATTCCATAAACGTGGATACATTAAATTCTCTCTACTCCCAAGCCAACATCTACCTTGACAACTTCCCAAACTCTCCAATATTAGGAATTCAAAAAGCCATCGAATTCGAGCTTCCCATCGTGACAAAAACTGGACACGACCAAACTCACGCCAAATTTCTCAAAACCGTCAATTTTCGAGGGGCGATCGCGCCGAATTCCTCCCACTACATCGATCGCACGCTCGAATTAATATCAAAACCAAAACACGTCAAGTATTTTTAACAAAAATTAAACAAACACCCTCAAATCCCTCCGTGTTCTCCGTGTCTCTGTGGTGATTTTCTGCCTCAATCCTTCCCAAAGACTTGTGTTACCATACGCCCAATAATATTCATTAAAATTCCACCCAACCCATCTCATCAAAACCATGACACCCAACATCTCAATTGTCATCAATAGCTATAACCAATCCCACTATCTCAAACCAGCGATCGAAAGCGTTTTAGCCCAAACCTACAAAGACTTCGAGTTACTCATTTGGGACGACGGTTCCACCGACGACTCCGTAGCCGTCGCCCGAGAATTCGCCGTCACCGATAGCCGAATTCGCGTCGTCGCCGCCTCACACCAAGGACGCGGAAAAGCCCTGAAAGCCGCGATCGAAGCAACTCGCGGACAATACCTAGCTTGGGTCGATCGCGACGATCTCCTCGCCGCCACCGCCCTCGAACAAACCGCCGCCGTCCTCGAGACCCACCCCCACATCGGAATGGTGTACACCGACTATCTCGACATCGACGAACGCGGAAACGTCCTGCAAAAAGGCGATCGCTGCCGCATTCCCTACTCCCGCGATCGCCTCCTGACAGATTTCGTCACCTTCCATTTTCGGCTACTGCGTCGAGACACCTTCGATCGCGCCGGAGGCATCGACCCCGCCTTCGAGTACGCCGAAGACTACGACCTCTGCTTGCGCCTCTCCGAAATCACCGAAATCTACCACCTTCCCCAACCCCTCTACTTCTACCGCCTCCACCGAGAGAACACCTCCCGGCGACATCAAACCCTGCAAATCGCGCGATCGAAAAAAGCCGTCGAAAACGCCCTCGAACGCCGCCACCTCAGCGACACCCTCAAACTCGACGTTGTAGACGGTCAATTTCTCCTGCGTCCGCGTCCCGCCGTACCCTTCGCCCGCGTCGCCGCCGTTCTCGCCTCCCTCACCATTCCCTTGGTTCCCCTCTCCGCCACCGCCGAACCCGAAACCCCGTCCCCACTGGAGAACCTTCCCCTCAGCCAGTCTCTCGGCGACGGCGTGACGAAATCCGACTTAGACGACGCCTTCGAGGGACTCAAACACGCCGATTCCCCCCAAGCCCACCCCAACCAACGCATCGGACGGGGTTACGGCGGAAACGGCTACGGTTACGGAAACGGTTACGGCGGAGGGGGCGGTGGATATCGCAACCCCGGACGGATTTCGCCGCCGCCGTTCCCCTTCCCCCGTCAAGAGACGCATTACATCATCGCCCCCGACGGGAACATCGAATTCCGCAAACCCTAGCAGCTCCAGTTTCGTTACATTACGTGATGTAAGGTTACCGAGAGCGATCGTGTCGAACTTCCTTACGACCTTCCGAGGCGAACTAGCAGCCCTTCTAGCGGCGGCATTTTGGACGATCTCGTCCGTCCTGTACAGTCGCCTCGGACAGCGAATTTCCCCGTTCCAACTGACTGTCATTAAAGGAACGCTCGCCATTGCGATGATTTTGATGACGTTAGGGCTGCGAGGGATGCTGGTTCCCGAAATTCCCACGTTTTCACTTTTATTCTTAGCCCTCAGTGGAATTATCGGGATTAGCTGGGGCGATACTGCCTTTTTCCAAACATTAAATCGTTTGGGACCTCGGCGCACCCTGCTCGTGCAAACCCTTGCCCCATCCCTAACCGCCTTGCTTGCAGCGATCTTTCTCGGCGAACTATTGACAATATTAAATATATGTGGTATAGGTTTAATTTTATTTGGCGTCACATGGGTCGTGGGCGATCGCGTCGGAGAAACTCCCACAGAAGCCCAAAACATCTCCGAGGGGGTCGTCTGGGGAGCGATCGCGGCCTTGTCCCACGCCGGAGGTGCGATTCTCTCCCGAGCCGCCTTAGCCGAAACGACGACGAGTCCCCTCAGTGCGGCGTTAGTACGGTTAGTCGCGGGGGTAGTCGTGTTACCTCTGTGGATGTTGTGGCTGCCCGCAGAGCGGCGTGTCGAGTGGAAACCCGTGCGATCGGGGCGAATTTGGGGAATTTTAATCGTCGCTGCCTTTATCGGGACGTATTTAGCGATCTGGTTGCAACAAACCTCGTTAAAATTTGCCCCGGCGGGCATTTCTCAGACCTTGAGTGCCACGAGTCCCCTGTTCGTCCTACCGATCGCCGCCTGGACGGGAGAAAAGATTGGCATTCGAGCAGTTTTAGGGGCGATCGCGGCTGTGGCTGGAGTCAGTCTTTTGTTCGCGTAAAATCGAAGTAGAGTGGAGCGGGACGACGATGTTTCAATACGACGACGAATATATCCTGACTGAAGTTTACAGTGCGTTCGAGCCGTTTCGTCCGCCCGATAAGGATACTTACGTCGATTTCGAGTCAGTGCGCGGTCGCTGGAACGTTTCGCGGGAATTGGGGCGACGCATTACGCGATCGAAAATGGCTACTTGTCAGCTTTTTTCGGGACATCGCGGGGTTGGGAAAACTACGGAGTTACTGCGTCTCAAGGAAGAGTTAGAAGGAAAGAAATATCACGTTGTTTACTTCGCCGCCGACGAACAGGACATCGAGCCACAAGATACCGAATACGCCGATATTCTTCTGTCTTGTACGCGGCATCTCGTGCAAGAAATTGTCATCGACGGACAAAACCCAGTGGTGCGCTGGTTGAACGATCGATGGGGAGAATTTAAAGAGTTTGCCTTGAGCGATATTGAGTTCGACAAACTCACACTGCAACAAAAACTGGGGGCGTTCGGACAAATTAACGCGAACGTTCGTGCCGTTCCCCAAATTCGCGGTCAAGTGCGAAGCGAAATGAACAAACACACAGTTTCGCTCGTGCAGGCGCTGAACGAGTTTATCGAGATGGCGCAGACGAAGCTGAAAGGGGAAGGAAAAAAAGGCATTGTGGTCGTTGCCGATAACCTCGATCGCATTGTAGAAGTTCGAGACGAGAAAGGGCGTAGCAATCACGACCAAATTTATCTCGATCGCAGCGAACAAATGTCGGGAATTAACTGTCACGTGATTTATACAGTACCGATTTCTTTTCTTTGTTCCGATCGCGCGACACAAATCGGCAATCTCTACGATCGAGACGTTTTACCGATGGTGATGGTACGCAACGAAGACGGATCGAGAAACGAAGCGGGAATGGAGAAATTTCGAGAACTCGTGAAGCGGCGTGTGAGGAAAGTCGATCCTCAGTTAGCGGAAGTGATGGATACCGAAATTTTTGAGAGTGCGGAAGTCCTCGATCGACTGTGTTATATGAGTGGCGGACATTTGCGAATTTTAATGCAAATGGTACAGAAAGCGATCGATTGGACAGATACGTTACCAATTTCTCAACAGGCGGTTCACAGTGCGATCTCTGAAATGAGAAAGACTTACATCGATACGATTCAAGCGGATTGGTGGGAAGCACTCGCTCGAGTTCATCAAACCAAGCAAATCAAAAAAGACGATCTTCATCATCTGTTTTTACTCAACCGCTGTGTTTTGGAGTATCGAGAAATGGGTGAAGATGGTGAATTAAAAGACTGGTACGATGTTCATCCAACCATCGAACAAATTGATAAATTTAAGAAGATTTTAGCTAGTCCAGATTAAAGCAGTATGAACCGCGATCTCAAAGATAGGCAATTTTTCATAACAGAAGCTCGAGATCGGATAGATCGAGATGCAATACCTGATGATATTTATCGAGCGTTACTGCGTTCGATAAGGCGTACCCAAGGATTTGGAATTAAGTTCGTTCAATGTACTCCTGCTGAGGGACAGAAGCTTATCGAGAAATTAAAAGAAGATCTACGACAAAAAAAAGTCAAAATACTGGATTTAAAACAACCAGTTGAAAATTTATACAATAAAATTATCTCAAACTTCCCAAAAAAACGTGATATAGATGTTCTATTTATAACTGGAATTGAGAATTCATTAGTTGATTATATTAAGCCAGGACATGGAGGAGAAGGGGATTACTACACCCTCGATACTGCCCCGAGAATTCTCAGTCACCTCAACCAGCAGCGAGAGCGATTTCGAGACGATCTTCCCATTTGTTTTGTATTTATCGTACCTCGCTTTGCTTTGAAATACTTCGTTCGTCGCGCTCCTGACTTCTACGACTGGGGATCGGGTGTCTTTGAAATTCCGACAGACCCGAAAGTTATCGAACAAGAATCTTTGCGCGTTTGGAGAGAAAAGGACTATGAAGAATTTCTCGAAATGACGTCCGAACAACGGCGAGAAAAACTCATTGCAGTTCAAACCTGGTTGGCAGAATGTTCGGAGACCGATCGCAAGTGTAATCTTCTCTTGGAGTTGGCAGGCTTTCAATGTGTAGATGGAAAATATGAAAATGCGATCGCGGCATTAGATGAATACCTAAAACTCAAACCCGACAAAGACGATGCCTGGTACTGCCGAGGCATCGTTCTGGACGAACTCGGTCGCACCGAAGAAGCCATCGCCAGTTACGATCGCGCTCTCGAGGTCAAACCCGATAAAGACGAAGCCTGGAACAACCGAGGCCTCGCTCTCAGGAAACTCGGTCGCTACGAAGACGCCATTGCCAGTTACGATCGCGCTCTCGAGGTCAATCCCGACGATGACGAAGCCTGGTACAACCGAGGCTACGCTCTGGACGAACTCGGTCGCTACGAAGACGCCATTGCCAGTTACGATCGCGCTCTCGAGGTCAATCCCGACGATGACGAAGCCTGGTACAACCGAGGCTACGCTCTGGAC
>NZ_JAQNCQ010000161.1:0-4788 GCF_028368005.1 Geitlerinema sp. CS-897
AGCCGATCGCGCGTGAGTTAGAGCGATCGGCTTCTGTCCCCTTCGTTCTAAGACACGAGTTCGGCAAACAATACCTCGTAACGCCTCAACGCTTCCTCGAACGAATAGTTGTCGATCGCAAACTGTCGCGACTGCTGGCCTAACGCCGTCGTGCGATCGGGATTGTCGTAGAGTTCCCGAATCGCCTGGGCTAGCGCATAGGGGTCTTCTGGCGGAACGACGAGGCCGCCACCGCTGTTTCGCACCGCTTTCGCCGCCGTACCGTCCTCGGGAACCGACGCGACGATCGGCAGTCCGCTGGCCAGTAACACCTGAATCTTCGAGGGCATATTAATGGCGATGACGCTGCTTTTCTGCATCACCATACCGACGTTCGCCGCCGACAACATCTCGGGAAGTCGTTCGCGGGGCTGAAACGGCAACAGTTTGACATTCGTTGCTTCCCACCGTTCGCGCAGTCGTTGCAGCACTTCTAACGCTCGTCCTTCACCGACGATGACCACTGCAATGTCGGGAACGTCGACCAAAAACGAGGCCGCCTGCACTAACGTTTCTAACCCTTGAGTCAGAGCGATGTTGCCAGAGTACAGAACGACGAACTTTCCATTTAAGTCGTATTCGTCGCGGAACCCGTTCGGTTCTTTCGGCAGAGGACGGATAAAATTCGTATCGACCCAGTTGGGAATCAGGGCAATTTTTTGCGGATCGACCCCTTTCTTGAGGAGGTTGTCCACAAAGCCATCCGCGATCGCGCTAATGCGATCGGCATTGCGGTAAGCAAACCGTTCGAGGGACTCAAAGATCCGCACGAGAAACTTATTGCGTAACAAACCCGTGACGATCGCCGCTTCGGGCAAAACGTCTTGCAGGTTCAACACCACGGGACAGCGGTAAATCCATTTGACCACAGTTGCCGGAACGCAGGCCGGTAGAGGGGGACTCGTGAGCAAAATCGCATCGGGACGCCATCCGTTGAGGGCCTGCACGAAACTCGTCGAGACGAAACTGCTTTCGAGAAGCACCCGATCCATAAAACCGGGTTTGGGGCGAACCCAAACGTAACACCGTTGAATTTTAACGCCATTGAGTTCTTCAGTGACGTAGAGCTTTCCCCGATAGCCCTCGTAAATCCGGCGTTGGGGATAGTTCGGCATCCCCGTAACCACCCGGACTTGATGTCCGCGTCGGACGAGACCCTCGGCTAACTCGGTCATTAACGGAGCGATGCCAATCGGTTCTGGATGATAGTTATACGAATAGATTAAGATTTTCATCGTCTGCGTGTTGTGGGCCCTGGGCGATCTCGGAGAGTTGTTCTGAGACTCTCGTGAAACACTTTCTTTTACTCGGGTCAGATGCTTCAGTCCGCGAAACTCAGAAATCTTTAGGAGTTTGAGGATAACGCTAGAATATCGATGAAATCTCGTTTTTCGCTCGATTGCGTCCTTGTTAGTATGCCGAATCCCGCTAAAGCATCTCTAGGTCGAAAAACACCATCGATCTTGATTTTAGGTCTATTACTGCTCTTATGGAGCGTCGGTTGGGGGTGGGGAGTCTCTCAAATCGCTCGTTCCCAAGTCGATCGCGGCGTTCTCGATCGCCCTCATATCGGAACCGTCGATCCGATTCCAGAACGTTTTAGAGCCGGACAACAGCTTTATTTGGAACATTGCGCCACCTGTCACGTCGGGATTCCTCCTGCCGTACTTCCGACGGAAACTTGGCGAGAATTGTTGCTCGATGAAGAACATTACGGAACCCGCGTCGAGGTTCTCCCCAGTCCGCAAATTTATATCGTGTGGGATTACCTCCAAACCTTTTCCCGGCCCAAACGCAGCGCCGAGGAAACGATTCCCTATCGATTAGAATATTCGACGTATTTTCAGGCGTTGCATCCACAAGTCGAAGTTCCTCGCCCCATAGACATCAAGCAATGCGGCACGTGCCACCCCAATGCTGTCGAGTTCGATTTTCGCAGCCTGGTCAGGAGATGAGGAAGCTTTTTACAGTGAACAGTGAGCAGTGTTTCAGTCGCCAGTCGCCAGTCGCCAGTGAGGAGGCGAGGAGAAAACGTATCAACTGTCCACTGTCCCCACTTTTCACTCTTCACTCTTCCCTCTTCCCTGAAAAAAACCCCCCATCTGAGGGAGATGGGGGAAGCTGGAACCTAGGATGGAGCCGAGTACAGCCAATAAGGGGAATGCGGCATGAAATATCCCCTGATTGGATACGTCGTCTTCTTCTAAGTTCATCGTAGTGCTTGAAAGTAACGATACTGTGACGCGGATGTGACAGTTGTGTGACATCGTTCTTGTCAGTTGAGTGGTTTTGCGTACCATGAAATTGTAGAGTCGTCCAGCTACTATGACCCGCGATCGCACGACACGACGTCCCACGCGACGTAAGTTTATCGCTACCACTGCTGCCGTTGCGGGAGGAGCGATCGGCATTAAAGCCGTACAACAACGCAATCTGATTTTATCGTCAGAAACCTCGTCAGAAACCTCGTCAAACGCCATTTCAAATGCGGTCACGACGATGCCCGAACGGGTTCTCGGCCGAACGGAGGAGTCCGTCCCGATTTTCGGGTTGGGAGGTGCCGGACAAACGCCACTCTCGAAACCGGGGCGAGAAGGCGAGGCGTTGGAGTTAGTTGAAACCGCGTTAAATTTGGGAATTCGCTATTTCGATACGGCAGCCAGTTACGGACCGAGCGAGGATTATCTCGGTAAAATTTTGCCGGAGTATCGCGATCGCGTGTTTTTGGCGAGTAAAACCGCCAGGCGCGATCGCGACGGAGCTTGGCGAGAATTAGAGCGATCGCTTCAACGCTTGAAGACCGATCGCCTGGATTTATGGCAGTTACACCACGTTTCCCTACCTGAAGAGATCGATCGCCTGTTTGGGGGAACGGGGGCGATACGAGCGTTAGAGGAAGCCAAAGAGCAAGGATTAATCCGTTATACCGGCATCACCGGACACCACGATCCCAACGTCATCGCCGAAGGATTGCGCCGTTATCCCTTCGATACGACGTTAATTCCCGTCAACGCCGCCGACAAACATCACCCGCAACCGTTTCTCCCGGTGGTGATGCCTGTGGCGATCGAGCAGAACGTGGGCGTTATCGCCATGAAAGTTCCTGCTTACGGGAAGTTGTTCGCGTCGGGACGTCTCGACGGAATGCGAGAAGCCTTGGGATACAGCCTGTCGGTTCCCGGCGTCCGCTGTTGTGTCATCGCGGCAGAGAACCCCCAACAACTGGCGGAAAACGTGGCCGTGGCGCGTCAGTTCGTCCCCCTTGAAGATGCGGCGATGGCAGATATCGAACGTCGTCTCGCCTCAGCCTGGGAAGACGTGACGTTTTATCGAGCGTGGACGTGATGGAGCGTCGGATGTCAAGTTTAGGCGATCGCGACTTTTCCAAGGGTCAAGTTATCAAAACTGATTGGGAGTGGTTGCATCGCCGGGTTGTCATGGGGGTAAGACTCGAAGCGATCGTGAGTTCGAGGAGGAATTCCAGCACGGATATCAATCGATCGAACACATGGAACGTTTAGTAAAGTCGAACCCCTTTTCGAGTCTTTAAAACGCGATTCATCGTTTCGATCTATGCTGTGTTAAGGTTCGCAGTCTTTACCTCGAACTTCGGCTTCGCGAAAGCATTAGAACAGTATGCAGTCCGATCGCTGCCAAAATTGCACTCAGAAGCGTCCAGACACCATCGGCAAATAAATTAACACGATGGATGTTTTGTTGGGCTTCCGCTACGAATAATAATGACAAATCTGAAGAAGTTGCGACAACCTCCGAAAAGCGATCGTACGCTTTTTGCAACGCATCCCAATCGACAAATGCATAATAGCCAAAGATACAAACTCCTGCAACGCCTGGAACGATCGCGAGTAAAATGGGAAAGATATAACGCATTTAGATTATGTTCTTACTCAAACTTGAGTTTTGCCTAAAATCATTCAAAATTTAATTCAATATTAATAACCAAATCTAGCACCGCTTGGGTACGTTAGATCGAGTCGTCGATGATGTCACCTGCCATTAACTCCTGCCATTCAGAATCTTGTTGATAGTGTTCGAGCATCGTTTCCGCTTGACCTTCGAGAATACGACGAGGTTCGGACATCGGTAATTTTAGAAAAGCCAGACGTTGTTCTAAAGATAGAGATTCCTCTGGTTTTGGAGACGATTCGGAAGGATGCATCTCAATTCTGTGATAAGTATAAATACTTAAAGTAGTAAATCCCCTTCTAGCAGTCCTTGAGGAAGATATTGACAAATTGACGAACTCGTGTATATGCGAAAGTGAGATGCACCCAACTGTTTTGCCTAGCAAACGACATAAAGCTGTTGAAAAGGATTCGGGAAAAACCAGTTATATTGAAAGATTCAACAATACTCTTCGTCAGCATGTATCTCGACTCGTTCGTAAAACCTTATATTTTTCTAAAAAGTTAGAAAATCACATCGGTGCGATTTGGTATTTCGTCCATCATTATAATGCTTCAATCCACGCTCGTCATCATCACTGTGCATGACTACCCCCGGCGTAGTTTTGAGAAGTTCGACTTTCTCAGTCCATTCCGCACAGCTTTGAGTCAATTGCTCGATTTCTCGGTTGAGTTGTTCGAGACGCTCTTCGAGATAGTCAAGGTGCTTACTTGTGCAGAAAAGTCCTGAAACCCTTGTTAGAAAAGATATTGCCGTATTAAAGGGTTGGCCGCAAAATCCCAGATCGGTAAATGGCGGCCAGATCCCCGGCATCTCCAAGAT
>NZ_JAQNCQ010000162.1:0-2683 GCF_028368005.1 Geitlerinema sp. CS-897
GTGAAGACCGGGAACGGGGAACGGGGAACAGTCACCAGTCACCAGTGAAGACCGGGAACGGGGAACGGGGAACAGGGAAAAGTGATGATGAGATAAGGAGGAGAGGAGATGAGGAGAAACTGTTGCCTGTCTTCCCTCTTCACTCTTCCCTCTTCCCTCTTCCCTGAAGAAGCTCCCCCTCTCCCCTTCTCCCTCTCTCCCCCTCTCCCCGGCTCCTCCAAAAATTGAGACTGCTTTAAGATAGAGGTCTGTCTTCCGTCTAGCCCGTAGCCTCGTCTTCGCCGCAATTGTAATGACTCGTTCCAAACTCGACAAACTGTTTTTCTATCTCAAGCCGCACTGGAAACAAGCAGCGTTGGGAACCGTCGCCTTACTCGTCGTCAACGCGTTGGGGGTGTACATTCCCTGGCTGATTCGCAACGGGATCGACGAGTTGCAAGTGACCTTCAGTTTCGATCGCGTTCGACACTACGTCGTTCTCATTATCCTCCTCGCCAGCGTCATGTGGGCGATTCGGGTGGCGTCGCGGATGTTGCTGTTCGGGATCGGGCGTCAGGTGGAATTCGACCTCAAACAGCGCATTTTCCAGCATTTGTTGCACTTGGATGCAGGCTATTTTTCCCAAAGTACCATTGGCGACCTTATCAACCGCGCCACTAGCGATGTAGATAACATTCGCCGCTTGTTAGGATTTGCCGTTCTCAGTCTGTTGAATACTTTGTTCGCCTATGCCCTAACGCTTCCCGTCATGCTCTCGATCGACGCGAGACTGACGGCGTTCGCGGTGGCGGTGTATCCAGCCATGTTTATTATCGTTTGGCTGTTTAGCGGACGGTTGCGAACCCAACAACTCGACGTTCAGGAAAAACTCTCCCGCGTCAGCGAACTGATTCAAGAGGATATGAGCGGGATTTCCCTTGTGAAGATTTACGGACAAGAGCAAAACGAGCGACGGGCGTTTCGCCACGTCAACCAAGAGCTACTCGAGAGCAATTTAGCCTTAGCGAGAACCCGCACGATTCTATTTCCCTTTTTGCAGGGGTTGGCGGGAGCGAGTTTGTTGGTGTTGTTGGCGTTCGGGGCTGGGAGTATCGCCGACGGTGCGATCGACGTGGGAGACTTTATCGCGTTGATTTTGTACGTGGAACGGTTGGTATTTCCGACGGCGTTGTTGGGCTTTACGCTAACGGTTTACCAACGGGGGGAAGTGAGTATCGATCGCATCGAAGCCATTTTCACCACGGAATCGAAAATTCAAAACGCCCCAGATGCAATCGCTCTTCCGCCCGAGGAAACTTTGGGACGTCTCGACGCTCGCCATCTGACGTATACCTATCCCGGTGCGGAAACCCCCGCCTTAAACGACGTGAGTTTCGACATCGAACCGGGGGAAACTGTCGCGATCGTCGGTTCCATCGGTTCGGGGAAATCTACCCTCGCCAGTGCGGTTCCCCGCGTTCTCGATATCGACGCCGAACAACTGTTTCTCGACGGGTACGACGTGACGAAACTGCGGTTACAGGATTTACGGGGGGCGATCGCCGTCGTTCCTCAAGATAGCTTTCTCTTCAGTACCACAATTCGCGATAACATCCGTTACGGCAACCCCACCGCCGAACAGTTTGAAGTGGAACGGGCGGCGAAACTCGCCCAAATTCACGAAGAAATTCTCAACTTTCCCAAACAGTACGATACTGTCGTTGGCGAACGGGGAATTACACTGTCGGGGGGACAGAGACAGCGAACGGCATTGGCGCGGGCGTTGTTGACAGATGCCCCGATTTTGATTCTCGACGACGCCCTCTCCAGCGTGGACAATCAAACCGCAACGCGGATTTTAGAAGAACTCTCGGCGGGAACGCAACGTAAAACGGTGTTGTTTGTGTCTCACCAGCTTTCGGCGGCGGCCACAGCCGATCGCATTTTCGTTCTCGACGAGGGCAAAATCGTCCAAAACGGTAGCCATCAAGCCCTAATCGAACAGCCGGGGTTGTATCGATCGCTCTGGGAAGAACAGAAACTCGAAGCCCTGTTGCGGTAGCCAAACCTCAGTATCTAGCAAGACCCCCAATCTTTCCAAGTTTAGAGGGTGACACGGAAGGGGTAAGCCAGAGGGGGCGGTTGCTTGAGAGAATAGTGTCGAACAGATAACTGAGGCGTTAATGTGGGAGCGTTTGCATTGGTATTCCGTGGGAACAGATTTGGTCATGGAAGGTCTTAGTGGTGCAGAAAAGTCCTGAAACCCTTGTTAGAACAGATATCGCCGTATTATACGGAATCTCGTTGTGAAAACCCTGTTTTGCAGCCCTCGTCGTCAAGTCCATGTACGCAAAGACTTGAATCGATTTTGGGCGATCGCATTAAAAGGGGGTATGGGGTGCGGATTCCGTATTAAAGGGTTGCCCGCAAAATCCCAGATCGGTAAATGGCTGCCGGAGATCCCCGGCATCTCCAAGATGACTGGTATCTGTTTAGGGCTTGCTGAAAAGAAGTGAAAAGCTTACGAAGTAAGGCTTAGAGGAGTCTTGACATGGCTTCGAGACCCCGAAAAAGAGGTAAAATTGGAAATTCCTGTGCATCCGGCAAGAAAAAATGTATCAAAAATCACAAAATCCTGACGCGCCCGAAGAAGCCTTTGAACTTCCTTTTGAAGGCAAGTTGTGTGAAGAAAATCGTTGGGTAA
>NZ_JAQNCQ010000163.1:0-15422 GCF_028368005.1 Geitlerinema sp. CS-897
AAGAAACTTAAAAGTGGGGATGGGCGTCTCCTCACTCTAAAACGCTCGAATCCTGCGCTCTGGACACAGAGATCGTTGTAGATGCAGCAGGTGGGAGAAGCCCGCATCGTATGCTTGCATCGATGTCGGGAGTACGTCACTACCTTGTCATTCCGATCTCGAGATCGCGATCGCAGTTTTTAACTCTCGATCGGTTTCAGTCAGTTCCCTATGCTTGTCCTGCGTTCGTTCGATCTCCCTGCCTCGAATCCCATCGTCTTGGCAAGCGAACCTTGGGCTTGGCTTCACGGTCTAGCCGACGGGACGTTAGCTCTTTCTTACCTGCTCCTCGCCGCTGCGATCGCCGTCTTCATGAGTCGGCGAGACACCGCGCGACCCGTTCTCCTCTGGCTGGTGGCGGCCGTCTTCGCCCTCGTGGGAACGAGCCGAACGCTCGACCTTTGGGACTTTGGAAATCCCGACGTTTGGCTCTCGAGTTTCCTCGACCTCGCCGGTGCTTCGATGCTGTTGTTCGTTCTCGGGGCTGCCGTCCCCCGCTTCCCCCTGCTGCGAAGTCTCGTTCCGGGGTCGCAGCGCGATCGCGAAGGGGAAACTTCACAACAGCTCGAGACCCCCCCCAGCGAAACCCATCGCCAACTTCACCAACAACGGGCGATCCTCCAAGCCCTCTTCAAGATTACCGAAGGCGGTATTCTCATCGTCGATACCGACCGTCACATCGTCGCCTACAACCCTCAGTTTCAAGCTCTGTGGGGAATCCCCGACGACATCTTGCAAGCGGGGGACGATCGCCGGGTCTTAAACCACGTTCTCGAACTTCTCGAGGATGTCGAACGCTTTCAATCTCGGGTCGAAGAACTGTACGCGAATCCCGATCCGATCTCTGTCGATCGCCTGACCCTCAAAGACGGGCGCGTCTTCGAGCGTTCCTCTCGAGCCTATTCGATCGACGATCGCCTGGCTGGATACGTCTGGAGCTTCTGCGACGTTACCGAACGCCAGCAAACGGAAGACTCCCTGAACTTAACGCAGTTTACCGTCGATCGCGCTGCCGATCCCATCTTTTGGATCGATGCCGATGCCCGTATTGTCTACGCCAACGACGCCGCCTGTCACCTTCTGGGGTATTCCCAAGCCGAACTGTTAACCCTGCGCGTCTTCGATATCGACGAAACCCTCGAAGAGTCCGACTGGAACGATCGGCGGGAATTCCTACACCACACCGGTTCCCTGACCCTCGAATCCCTCCACCGAACTCGAGACGGAGAATCGATCCCCGTCGAAGTCAGCCTCAACTATCTCGAATTCGGCGATCGCGCCCTCAACTGCGTCTTCGTACGCGACATCCGCGATCGCAAACAAATCGAAACCCAGCTGCGCCGTCAAGCCCTCACCTTTGAAAACATCTCCGACGCCGTCGTCCTCACCGACCGCGAGGGGGCGATCGTCGATTGGAACCCCGCCGCCGAGACCCTCTTCGGCTACAGCAAATCCGAAATCCTCGGAGCGTCCCTCAGCCGACTCCATCCCGACGGAGACGACTTCGTCCGACCCATGCTCGACGGGGCGATCGCTAACGGTCGCTGGACGGGACGAGTTACCTTCACGTGTAAAGACGGAACCTCCCGCGTCTGCGAAAAACTCGTCGTTCTCCTCACCGACGACAGCGGCAACGTTATCGGTACTCTCGGCGTCAACCGCGACGTGACCGAACGCCTGCAATGGGAAGCGGCCCTGCGAGAAAGCGAACGACGGTTCCGCGACGTGTCCGAGGCAGCAGGAGAATACCTCTGGGAAGTCGATGCCGATCTCATCTATACCTTCCTCACCGACCGGGTCAAAGCTGTCAAAGGCTACAGTCCCGACCAGCTCCTCGGTCGCTCTCCTCTAGAATTTATGCCTGACGAGGATATCCCTCGCATTCAGGCAATCGTCCGAGACGCCTCCGAACGCAAAACCAGCTTCAAATTCGAGCATCGGGACGTGACCCCCGACGGCACCGTGGTCTGGGAAGAAGTCAACGGCGTCCCACTCCTCGACAACACCGGGGAAATCATCGGCTTTCGTGGGGCGGGTTTGAGTGTGACCGATCGCAAAGCCACCGAAGAAACCCTGCGCCAGCAGTTGCTGGCCGTCGAAGTGGCGATGGACGGCATCGCGATTCTCAACGCCGACGGCGAGTATCTCTATCTCAACGACGCCCACCTCAAGATTTTCGGCTACGAACGCCCTGAAGAACTGTTAGGGAAAACCTGGCATACGGTCTACGATGCCGACGAGATCGCCCGTCTCGAACGGAACGTGTTTCCGATCTTGGTGCGCGAGGGACATTGGCGGGGAGAGGCGATCGCCAAACGCCAAGACGGTACCAGCTTTTTTGAAGAAGTTTCGTTATCCCTGACACAAGACGGAATTCTCGTGTGTGCCTGTCGCGACGTGACCGAAGCTCGTCACGCCACGGAAAGCTTACAGGAAAGCGAAGAACGCTTCCGCCAGTTCGCCGAGAACATCGAAAGCGTCTTCTGGATGACCGATCCCCGCAAAAATCAGATGATTTACTTGAGTCCGGCTTACGAGCAGATTTGGGGGATGGCGCGAGAAACCGTCTACGCACGTCCGCTAGCCTTTGTCGACGCGATACACGACGACGATCGCGATCGCGTGGTGGCGGCGTTCGCCAAGCAACCCCTCGGAACTTACAACGAGGAATACCGTATCGTTCGTCCCGACGGTCGGGTGCGCTGGATTCGCGATCGCGCCTTTCCCGTAACCGACGACGATGGGAACGTCTATCGCGTCGTGGGAATTGCCGAAGATATCAGCGATCGCAAATACGCCGAAGATGCCCTCGAGCAACAACTGCGTCGAGAACGCCTGTTAGCGACCCTCTCCCAGCGCGTTCGCCAGTCCTTGGATTTAGACTCCGTCTTGCAAACGGCCGTCAAGGAAGTTCGCGATTTTCTCGAAACCGATCGCGTGGTGATTTACCGCTTCGATGAAAATTGGGGCGGTCGCGTCGTCGTCGAGTCCGTAGAACCGGGAATTTCCCAACTGTTGGGACGCTACATCCACGATCCCTGCTTCGGCAAAACCCAAGTCTCCCCTTACCAACAGGGTCGCATCGGAGCGATCGTCGATATTCAGACGAGCGAGTTACCCCAGTGTCACGTCGATTTACTCCGCCAGCTAGACGTTCGGGCGAATTTAGTCGTTCCCGTTCTGCTGCAACCGAGCGTCGAACGCGACCCTCACCTCCACGAAACCCCCCCGCAACTGTGGGGGTTGCTAATCGCCCACAACTGTCGCAGTCCCCGCCAGTGGAAAGACTCGGAAACCGAACTGTTGCGCCAGTTGAGCGTTCAACTGGCCATTGCCATCCAACAGTCGGAACTGTACGCCCAAGCGCAAACCGAACTGCAAGAACGGGAACAAGCCGAGGCGCGGTTGCGCGACAGCGAAGCCACCATTCGCGCCCTGTACGAAGTGACGGCCGATCGCGACTTGGATTTCGACGCTCGCTTGGGGCGGATGTTGGAAATGGGATGTCAGCGATTCGGCTTGGAAATCGGGACGGTGGGGCGCATCGACGCGAACCGCTACGAACTGTTAGCGATTCGACTTCCCGAGAGCAACGTGGCGTTAGCTCCGATGAAAGGAGACGCCCTAGATTTGCGCCAAACCTACGACGAAATCGTCTTCGACAACTTGCAAGCCGGTCAAAACGAAGTCGTCGCCGTCGAGCAAATGTCCGAGTCTCCCTGGTGCGACACCGTTGCCTACCAAACCCGCCGCTTGCAAGCCTATATCGGGACGGCCATTTTCGTCGAGGGCGCTCTGTACGGAACCATTAGCTTTTCGAGTCCCGAAGGGCGCACGGTTCCGTTTACGACCGGCGATCGCGAACTGCTGCGGTTAATGGCGCAGTGGGTCGGCGGCGAAATCGAACGCAACCAGGCCGGCGTGAAGTTACAGCGAGCGTTTCAACGGGCGCTTTTACTCAAACAAATTACTCAAGACATTCGCTCGAAACTCGATACTCAAGAAATCTTTCAAATTACCTGTACGCTATTGGGTCGAGCGCTAGAGGTCGATCGCTGTCTACTGCATACCTACCAGGAAGACCCCGACCCTCAAGCGCCCTTCGTGGCAGAATATCTCGGTCATCGTTGTTGCTCGATCTTGCACTTGGAAGTGCCGATCTCCGATAACGCTTATATGCAACGACTACTCGAGAGCGATCGCGCCCTCGCCTCGCCCAACGTTTACGAAGACCCCCTTCTCAAACCCATTGCGCCGCTGTGTCGCCAAATCAACCTCAAATCCCTGTTGGCGATTCGAACCTCCTACCAAGGGTCGGTCAACGGGTTGATCGGATTGCACCAGTGCGTGCGCTTCCGCCATTGGACGCCCGACGAAATCGAACTCGTCGAGTCCGTGGCCGACCAAGTGGGAATCGCCCTGGCTCAAGCTCGCTTGCTAGAAGCCGAAACGCAACAGCGACAAATGCTGTCGCAACAAAACGCCGCCCTCGAACAGGCGCGACAGTCCGCCGAAGCCGCCAACCGCGCCAAGAGCGAGTTTCTAGCGACGATGAGCCACGAAATCCGCACGCCCATGAACGCCGTTATCGGCATGACCGGCCTGTTGTTGGATATGGATTTGACCCCCGACCAACGGGATTTCGTCGAAACGATCCGCATCAGCGGCGACGCGCTGCTGACGATTATCAACGATATTCTGGACTTCTCGAAAATCGAGTCTGGACGCTTGGAACTCGAGGAACACCCCTTTGAATTACGCAGTTGTGTCGAAGGCGCTCTCGATTTATTGGTGACGAAAGCGGCTCAGAAAGAGTTAGAGCTAGTGTGTTCGATCGATCCCCTCGTGCCGATGGTTATCTCGAGCGACGTGACGCGCCTGCGCCAGATTTTAGTCAACTTGCTCGCCAATGCGGTGAAGTTTACGGAAGTCGGAGAGGTGGTCGTCGCCGTGTCGAGACGCCCCAGAACGACCCCGACCCCCCACGGACAACCCGAAACCGTCGAACTGCAATTCTCGGTACGGGATACGGGGATCGGCATCCCGCAAGACCGCATGACTCGACTGTTCAAACCCTTTTCTCAAGTGGATGCCTCGACGACGCGACAGTACGGCGGAACGGGGTTGGGGCTGGCCATCAGCCGACGCTTGAGCGAGTTGATGGGCGGTCGAATGTGGGTCGAGAGCGAGGTGGGAGTCGGTTCGACCTTCTACTTTACGATTCGCGCGGTGGTGCTTCCGAGTTCGACATGGGTGGATTTGAGCCAACCGCAAGAGCAACTGTCAAACAAGCGGTTGTTGATCGTAGACGACAACGCTACGAACCGCCAAATTTTGATGCGCCAAACCCAGTGTTGGGGAATGCAGCCCTATGCGTCTGCTTCGGGACGAGACGCGCTGGCACGTCTCGAGCGGGGCGAAACGTTCGATATTGCCGTGTTGGATATGCAAATGCCCCAGATGAACGGGGTCGCGCTGGCCAGAGCCATTCGATCGCTGCCCCAAGGGAAAGACTTGCCCTTGGTAATGTTTACCTCGATAGGCTTTCCGGAAATCGGCTCGGCTGAGGTCGATTTGAATTTTACAGCCTTTCTCAACAAACCCATCAAGCAGTCGCAGTTGTATAACGTCCTAACGAAAGCCCTCGGCGGACACCCTCAGAGTATTCGACTCCCTCAGTCGCGTTTGCAGCCGTCTGGGAGGGAGCGCGAGCGGCAAGCGTCGTCGGAGGTGACGCGATCGCCGTTGCGAGTGTTATTAGCTGAGGACAACGCCGTCAATCAAAAGGTGGCACTGCGAATTTTGGAACGTATGGGATATCGCGCCGACGTGGCCGCCAACGGTTTGGAGGTTCTCGACGCTTTGCAGCGACAACCGTACGACGTGGTGTTGATGGACGTGCAAATGCCGGAGTTGGACGGGTTGGAGACGACGCGACGCCTGACGAACGGTTCGGTGAAGATTCCGTTTCCCAGACCCCGCATCGTGGCAATGACGGCCAACGCCATGCAAGGCGATCGCGAGGCGTGTTTGGCGGCGGGAATGGACGATTACGTCAGCAAACCGATCCGTGCCAATCAGTTGGAACGAGCTTTAGCCCAATGTGCGATCGCCCCTTCGGACGTGCCGTCACAGCCGACCGATCCCGCACTGGAAACTGACACTCGCAAACGTACTTCGGCAGCGGAAACGGCAGAGGTCGAAGAGGTTCTCGATCTCGAGGCGTTGCAAGTCTTGCGAGAGTTACTCGGAGAACGAGACGTTAAAACTTTCGTCGAGGCGATCGATCTCTATCTCAAGGAAGTTCCGAAGCTCTCAAACGCGATGCGGGAGGCGATCGCTTCCAACGACGCCATTTCCCTCCAACGCACCGCCCACACCCTCAAATCTACCAGTGCCACCGTCGGCGCAACTCAGGTTTCGGAAATTTGCGCCGAAATCGAGCGCGAAGCCGTCTCGGGCAATCTAGAGGTGCTTTCTGAAGCCCTCGATCGCTTAATGTCCTGCTTCAAACCCGTCAAAGTCGCCCTCGAACAGCTTCGAGTGGAAAAGCCGGAGAACTTTTTCAGGAAACGGGGAACAGGGAACGGGGAATAGGGAAACAGTGTTTCAGTCACCAGTCACCAGTCACCAGTGAGGGGATGAGATGATGAGACACTGTTTCCTGTTTGCTCTCCTCACTCTTCACTCTTCACTCTTCCCTGAAGAAGCTCCCCTACTCCCTACTCGTCAGATAACTGCGACAGAATCCGTTCGACCAGTTTTTCGGGAACCTGTTGCAAGCAATCGTACTGCCAGTTGAAGAAGCCGACTCCCATTGTTAGCGATCGCAATTCGACGATCAGATCCTGCATTTCCGACTCCGGTAGGTACGCCGAGACTTTGTCCCAGCCTTTCCATCCGGCGATCGCTTCGTAGCCGAGAATCTGTCCGCGCCGCGTGCTGATCAGTTGTAACACCTTCGAGGTGAACTCGTTCGGTGTGGAAATGTCCACGGAGGCGATGGGTTCGAGTAACGCGGGCTGACATTGGGGCATTCCCGCCTGCATTGCCACTCGCGCCGCCTGTTTGAACGCTTGTTCGGAACTATCGACGGAGTGATAGGAACCGTTCGTCAGCGTCACCGCCACGTCTACGACGGGGAATCCGAGCGGTCCTTTATCGAGATACTCTCGAACCCCCATTTCGACGCCGGGAATGTACTGTTTGGGAACCACGCCGCCGACGATAGTTTCGTTAAACTCGAATCCTGCTCCCCGTTCGAGAGGTTTGATGTCGAGATATACGTCGCCGTACTGTCCGTGTCCGCCGCTTTGGTGTTTGTACCGTCCGTGAATCGAGGAAGTCGATTTCCGAATCGTCTCTTTGTACTGAACTTTCGGCAGGTGCGTCGTCATGGGAAGGTTGTACTTCCGCCGCAGGCGATCGAGCGCCACCTTGATATGAATTTCCCCCTGACCCCATAAAATGATTTCGTGGGTGTCGGCGTGTTGTTCCCAGGTCAAGGCGGGATCTTCTTCGACGAGTTTCGACAGGGCCGAACTCATTTTCACTTCGTCTTTACGCCGTTCTGGGGCGATCGCCAATGCAAACACGGGCGCTAACGCTTGAGCTTTGGGCAGTTCCACGCTGCCGTCGTCGCTGAGGGTGTCTCCCGTTTGGGCGGTGTCGAGCCGTCCCAACGCTACGATTTCACCGATTTGCGCTTCTTGTAAGCTCTTTTGGTCGCTTCCCATCAGGCGGTAAATCCCCCCGATGCGGCTACCGTCGAGGGTCATGCCATCGGTGAGCGTGCCGTTCCACACCCGCACGAGGGACTGTTTGCCCCCTTGAGGGGTGTAGTAGGTTTTGAGAACTTGGGCGATGGGTTTATCGGGTTTGGCGTCGATGCCGCGACGTTTGGCCGTTTCGCTGGGTTCGGGGGTTTCCCGCAGCAGGGCATCGAGCAGGTGGCGCACGCCGTAATCTTCGGTGGCCACGCCGAGAAACACTGGAACGATGAGGTCGGCACCGAGTTCCATTTTCAGGTCTTTGACGATTTCCTCTTGGGGCGGTTCGATGTCTTCGAGGAGTTCTTCAAGCAGGCGATCGTCAAAGTCGGCAAGGCTTTCGAGCATTTCCTGCCGCGCGATATGTTCTTCTTCTTTAAGGCTTTCCGGCAGCGGAATCGGGTCTGACGGTGCTCCTTCGTGGAATTGAAACGCCTGTTCGCTGACGAGATCGATAAATCCGGTGACGTTTTCCCCTTGGCGAATGGGGTATTGATGGGGAACCAGGGGACGAGACGACACCTCGCGCAACGCGTTTAACACCTCGCTAAAGCTAGAGGTAGGGCGATCCATTTTGTTGATAAAAACGATATGGGGAATTTCCCAATCGTCGAGGAATTTAAACAGCGGCGCTAGGGTTAGAACGCGGCTGACGTCCGGCTCGCAGACGACCACCGCCGAACCCACGCCGATGAGGGCGTTATCGGTTTCTTGGGCGAACTCGATCGACCCCGGACAGTTGAGAAAGGTAAAGTTAACGCCGCCATACTCGGTGCAGGCGGCGGACACTTCCACGCTCATTTGTCGCTGTTGTGCTTCTGGGGCGCTGTCGCCGACAGTGTTTCCCTCGGCCACGCTGCCTTTACGCGTCGTTGCCCCCGTTACGAACAATAGACTTTCGAGTAACGTTGTTTTTCCACTTAAGTAGGGACCGACAATTGCAATATTTCGCCAATTCGATCGAACGGTTTCGGTCATAACCTTCTCCTCAAATATAATCGGTTTGAGATAGTTGGTTCGTCTGAGAATTACCGCGATCGTCAGGATTCAACCCTCGATACAGTCCGGGTTTTACTCGACGATCCCCTTAAATCTCAGTTGACTGTTTTTCTGGTTTTATTATCTAACTCTCAGATGAAACTTCATCGAGATTGCAGCTTGTCTTAACACTATCTTCAAGAAGTGTAAAGGAATGCTGAGGAAAATCAATTTTATATAATCTTTGTAAAACAGTCGATCGTTGAGAGGAAACGGGGAACGGGGAACGGGGAACGGGGAACAGTATGTATAGTAGCCGACAGAGCAGCTAGGACATTTTTAAGCTTGGAAGTTATATACAGTCAGGGCTAACTATCCTAACTCAATTGGCAAGCGCTATATCTTCATTGAGGTGCATCTCAAAAAAATAGAGTAGAGGCATCCAAACAGACACTCTACTCCAAATTAGTAAAAAATTGACAGAATTAACGTCGATTTTGTTAAAACGCTCGGATCTCAATCTCTTACGCCGCCGACGGAAGCCGATCGACCGTCACGACACGGCGATAGTACTGTTGCAGGTTGCGAGTAGCTGCTTCCCAACCCCAACGTTCGGCTTCTCGACGTGCGTTGGCTCGTAGCGTTTCTCGCTCCTGCGTGTTATCGAGCAGGCGTTGCGTCGCGCGAATCGCACCTTCTTCGTCGGCGGGATCGAACAGATACCCGTTCGAGCCGTCCGTGACGATATCAGTAATACCGCCCGTTCCCGCCGCCACCACCGGACAACCCGCCGCCATCGCTTCTAACAGCACGAGTCCTAGGGTTTCTGTGCGGGATGGAAAAATAAAGGCATCCGCCGAGGCATAAGCTGCCCCTAACTCCAATCCTTTCAAGTACCCGACAAAATTGGTCGGCGTTTCGGCAAAATGTTCCTCGAGTGCCTGACGGTGCGGGCCGTCTCCCACTAACGCCAGTCGCGCGTTGGGAATGGCTTCTAACACGGGGCGGATGCGATCGATCTCTTTTTCCGCCGACAACCGACCGACGTAGAGCAGTAGCGGCGCGTCAGGATGACCTTGGCTCAGGCGATCGCGCATTTTCTGACTGGCCAAGTGCGGTTGAAACATCTCTGTATCTACGCCGCGCTGCCACAAGTCTACCCGTTCGATACCGTGGGCGCTCAACTCCTCCACCATCGCCGTAGACGTACACAAATTCAACTGAGCTTGGTTGTGGGCGCCCCGCAGCAATCCCCAAAGCACCTCCTCAAACATTCCCAACCCGTAATGCTGGAGATACTGCGGTAAATGGGTGTGGTACGACGCCACCAGCGGCACTTTCATCGACTTGGCATAATACAGTCCGCCCAACCCCAACACGGCCGGATTGACGATGTGAATCAAATCCGGCGCGAACTCCTCTAACACCGGACGAATCGAGGGATTGGGAACGGCCAACTTTAACTCGGGATACAAAGGTAGGGGAAATCCCGGTACGCCGAGAATTTGCGCCCCTTTATACTCGGTCAACCCTCCGTCGGGACAAACCACCAAGACCTCGTCGCCCAACCGCTGCAAGTGTTCGACGGTGTGGCGCAGACGAGTGACGATGCCATCGACTTTCGGCAAAAATGTTTCGGTGAATAGGGCAATACGCATGGTCTACCGGTCGTTTTCAAAAATTCGGCGATCGATCGCCCCAGCCTGACAGCACGGGACAAACCGAGGTATCGGACACCCGTTTTCTTCTTATCGACGCCAAGATACCTTGGGCAGAATGTTTTTCTTGTCAACGCGTTCTTTATACTTCATCGCCACGTTCAGCAACGAATCTAACAACGAGTCGGACAGGTAGTGCGGCTGTAACCCGAGGTCGATGAGCTTGGTGTTTTTGGCGTTGAAGTAGTGTTCTTCGAGTTCGACGCGGGGGTTCTCCAGGTTTTGAATTTCCACGTTTAACCCCATCGCAATTCCGGCTTGTTTCACCTTCATCGCCAAGTCGGCCACGCTGAACATTTCCGTAAACTGGTTGAACACGCGGAACTCTCCAGCATTGGCGGGGTTGTTGATGGCAATCTCGATACAGCGCACCGTGTCGCGAATGTCGAGGAAGCCTCGGGTTTGTCCGCCTTTACCGTACACCGTCAGCGGGTGGCCGATCGCAGCTTGGATGCAGAAGCGGTTGAGGGCGGTTCCAAACACTTCGTCGTAGTCGAGACGGTTGACGAGCATTTCGTCCATGCCCGTTTCTTCGGTTAGCACGCCGTAAACCACACCTTGGTTCAAGTCCGTGGCACGCAAGCCCCAAATCTTACAGGCAAAGTGGATGTTGTGGCTGTCATGAACTTTGCTGAGGTGGTAGAAGCTTCCCGGCTGTTTGGGATAGGGGAGGGTGTCTTTACGCCCGTTGTGTTCGATGGTAATGTAGCCTTCTTCGATGTCGATGTTCGGCGTGCCGTATTCGCCCATCGTTCCCAATTTGACCAAGTGGCAATCGGGGAACTCGTCCTTCATGACATACAGCAAGTTCAGGTTGCCGAGGACGTTGTTGGCTTGCGTCATGACGGCGTGTTCGCGATCGATCATCGAAAACGGCGCCGAACGCTGTTCGCCGAAGTGAACCACCGCCTCGGGTTCGCATTGGCGCATACTCTCGAGCAGGAAGCTGTAATCGTTGATATCGCCGATATACAGGTCGATCGTCTTCCCGGTGAGTTCGTACCAACGCTGAATCCGCTGCTGAATCGGGGCGATGGGCGTCAGGGTTTCAACTTGTAGCTGGTTGTCCCAGTGACGCCGTACTAAGTTGTCCAAGATCGCTACGTCGTGTCCGCGATTGGACAGGTACAGCGCGGTTGCCCAACCGCAATATCCATCACCGCCAATTACTAGTACTTTCATGCTGTTACAAGATTGCTTACCGATACTCGCTAAATCTACCAGGTTTGGTGTACCTTGCGACACATTCATCGATGGGGGAAAACCGACAGGGAGACGACACGACGACCTCGGCAACTACAGCTCGGGTACGGGCGCTCTCTGGCGACTCCTCACGGGCGAACTTCGTTGGCGAAACTCGTCAAACGCTCGAATTCAAACGCACCGGCCACCGATCCCCAAACCCGCTCGCCCGTATCGGGATCGTAACCGCGATCGAGGGTCGTAAAGTGAGTGGCTGAGATTTCAAAGGTGCTATCGAGATAGGTGGTTTTCCCGTTTCGCTCGACGAGACATCCTTTTCCGGGTTCGACGGTTCCTTTAAAACTTCGTCCCGTCCAGTCTACGATAAAGTTACAACCCGATAGGGCGGTGAGGCGATCGCTCGTTAAAGAACTCAACCGCTGTGGCTCTCGGGAGGCTCCGAAAAATTCTTCGGCGTTGGCGATCGCGTAATTAGTAATGACGATTTTTTTCTCGTCTCCGTCGCCAACGACTTGGAGATTCAACACTCGCGTTCGATAGGGACGGTTGAGGGCGTATTCGTAAGCTTGTTCTAAATAAAAACTCACCCCCGACAAGACGTCCGGCGGGAGCGGACGCATACAAGCCCGGACTTGGGCGAACAAGGGTGGGTTCTCAAAGGCTTGTTGGCGGTTGCTGAAATCTGAAGCCATCCAACTCGCTAAAGTTTTTAAATCTGTCGAATGTGTCATGGGCAAATAAGTCGAGGGGGAGTAAGGGAGAGGGGGAGTAAGGGAGAGGGGGAGTAAGGGAGAAGGGGAGAGGGGGAGAAGGGGAGAAGTATTGACCTGACTTCGGCTACATTGGCGGTGCGTGACGAGCGATCGGTCTCAGGATTTACACCCGATTTTTCAAGTCACGCACCCTTGTCTGTTGGCGGTGTACATTGGCGGTGCGTGACGAGCGATCGGTCTCAGGATTTACACCCGATTTTTCAAGTCACGCACCCTACGGACTGGTGACTGTAAAAAACGTTGTCAATTGTCAATTATGACGGCGTTTTACGCAACCGAAATAGCAAGACCTCTGTTTTCTGTTCGTCGCGAAAGTTATTGTCGCTAACGAACAACAAACTCTGAGAACCGTCTGGTAAACGAGGACCGAAGGTCATCCCTTCGAGGTTGTCGAGATCGAAATCTAACTCGTTTAAATCCAGTAGCAACCGTTTGGCTAAGGGATCGATGCCGTCGAGATCTCCCTGTAAATAGGTGAGCGTCGAAACGTCGGTGGCACTGCCAATGTTAGCTTGAAACAGTTTTGCCCCAAACCCAGATACGCCGAAACTGCGTTCTAACGTCAGAAAATAACCGCTTCCATTGAGGTTTAAAGCGCTCGCACCGTCGAGAGACAGCAGTTCGACTAAGCCGTGGCTAATCGTCAGGGAAGACGGGGGCGGATCGAGGCGATACAGGTGTTCGGCGACGATTTGCGATCGCTCTGCGATGACGACGTAATGTAACAAACGACAGTTAATCGTCTCTATGCTGTCGGTGTCGGGATCGAAATCTTGTTGCAGTGCCGATTCGGTGGCGGCGAACACCCGATAGGGTTCTCCACTTCCCAAACCGCCGACGGTTAATGCCTCGAATCCTAGGTTGTCTCGAACGCCCAGTTCCTGCGCCTCACCGACACCGTCGGGAATAAAATACTCGGGTAAGGGGAGTTGGCGAATTAGCTGACCGGAGCGATCGAACTCGGCCACAAACGGCGCGATGCCCTCGCTGGCGACGCCTTCGCTAGACACGAACAGGGTTCCGTCGGGAGATAACGCCAATCCTTCGGGATCGATCGCACCGGGAGCAAACGGTTCCCCGGATGCGTCTGTCAGTTCGGTAACATCTGTCACGGACACGTCGGCAATCTCGGGCGAGTTCGGGTCGCTGCTGTCGAGGGTCAAGGTTAAAGTATAAAATCGAGCCGGAGCTAACATCCCGCGATCGTCTGAGAGGGCATAAAATACTCCCTGTTGGCGATCGTAAGTCAGGGCAGACAGTCCGCCGACCGGCGTTCCCTCGAACTCGATCGCGCTCAGTTGGGAGTCGTCGAGATAATCCACCGACAGATCGAGAAACAGCCGATTTTCGGCTTGGACTTGCGGCAAACTACATCCGACGAGGGAACTCGCAGCAACGGCAACACAGAACAGTCCGACAACTCGGAACAAGGCGCGGCGTCGGACGCGCAGCACGGTCAATAACTGATTTACAAGCACGATCGACCCCACATCAATGGCTTTTTTGCATTTGCGATTTCGGTTTCTTACTGTATCAGCCAACGTCCTCGCTGTGGCGACGCTCCTCGGGAGTTTGACGTTTGCGCCTGGGGTTCGCGCCGAACCCGAAAACAGTTTTCCCCCCAGTCCCCTAGAACTGACGGAACTCGATCCCCTGATTCCCGAAGCGGTGTGGGAGGGAGAAACGGAACTGAAACCGGAAGAACGACGCCAGCTCGATCGCGCTCTCGATACCCTCAACGCTCGCGCCCAAGCGGCTTTAGCTCAAGGAGACGCCGCCACCGCCTTCGAGTTGTGGAACCGCGAAATCCGCTTGCGGCGGTTTTTAGGGACTTCAGCGGAGTTGGAAGCTCTGCTTCGTGTCGGAAGCATCGCATGGCAGCAGGAAAACTTCTATCAAGCGCAAGTGATGACGCAGCGGTTGCGCCAACTGCAAGCCGAACAGCTCGAGGAACGGGAAACCCCTAACGTAGAGGTGTTGCAGCGTTTAGCCCAAGCCTACGAAGAAGTCGGGGCTCGTCAGGCAGCGTTGGACTTACTCGAACGGGTGTTAGCGATCGCCCGCGATCGCAACGATCCCATCACGGAGGAAGAAACCCTGCGGCAAATCGCCCGTATCGCTTTGCAGGATTTGGATTACGAGGAAGCGGCGGCGGCTTATCGCGAACTGCGGGAAATGGCGGTTTCTCGGGGCGATCGCTTGTCGGAAGCCTATTATTTAACGCAGTTGGCTTATATTTACGACCAACTCCGCCGATACGAAGACGCGATCGCCGTCAAACAGGAATTAGAAACCTACTACCGCACTCTCAACGATATTGCCAAAGTCACGGCATTAAAGCTCGCGATCGGCGACGATTATGCTGCGATCGGACAGTTAAACGCTGCCGTGACGCAGTTTCAAGACGCCTATCGCCTGGCCTGGGAAGCCTTGCAGTTCTACCGCGCCCAAGAAGCCCTCGATCGCCTAGCTTTGCTCTACGAACGGTATAACGAATTCGACGCGGCACTTCAGGTCTATCGCACCCAACTTGACGTCCACCAACTGGCGCGAGACACCTACGGCTTGATGGTTACGTACGATCGCATCGGCAAACTGCAACAGCGACGCCAAAACTACGGCCCTGCCTTAGAAGCCTTCCGACGCGGCCTAGAACTGGCGCGACAACTGGGCAATCGAGAAGCCTATTTTCAAGTGAACATCGAAACCGTCATGCAAGAAATGTCCGCCCCAAATTTACAGTGAGCAGTCAACAGTCCGTAGGGTGCGTGACTTGAAAAATCGGGTGTAAATCCTGAGACCGAGCGCTCGTCACGCACCGCCAATGTACACCGCCAACAGACAAGGGTGCGTGACTTGAAAAATCGGGTGTAAATCCTGAGACCGAGCGCTCGTCACGCACCGCCAATGTACACCGCCAACAGTCCGTAGGGTGCGTGACT
>NZ_JAQNCQ010000164.1:0-13574 GCF_028368005.1 Geitlerinema sp. CS-897
GCACACATCTAAAATGTGTTCGATGTCTGAAACCTGCTCCGCCGTTGGCTCTAGCTTGAATTCCCACATCAGGTTTAGCATGAAACTATCTTAGCTTAGAAAATAAATATTTGTTTCCTAGGCTTAAGCGAACTACTCCCTCCCGTCGCTTCACCACCCCCCAAGCCCTCGGCTATGGGCGGAGCACTGCGACGGATCTTGGTAGAAATTTCTGGCGTGTGGAGTTCCACGATACAGAGCTGCGGATGAGTTTGTCGAAATCGACGCCGGAACGGGAGCGATTGGGACAGTTTTTGGGTAGTGATGAAAGTAATGCTATTTGGATGCTTAAATCCTTCCGTGGCAAGGATTTTGACTGAACAGCATCATTAGAGTGCAGCACTACCTTTGTTTTAACCTCAAGCAATTTTATGAATTTACAAATAAAAATTGTTTGTTTTGGTTATTTTTCTATCTGGTGTGATTATTTTCCAGCCAATTGCTACAGATTTATCAGCCGTTTTAAAGTCTATTGAATCACTGAAATCAGTTTCTATTAAATCAGTAAATTCCAATTGTGTCAAAGTAAGTTTTGATTTAGAACAATTCGTACGAGGCATCTGTCTTAGTCATGTTTCCATTTGAAGTAATTGTTTTCCAGCCCATTGCTCCAAGTGTATCAGCGGATGGAAAGTTCGAGCTACTAAAATCAGCTTCTACTAAATTAGTATGTTCTAACTGTGTAAGAGTAAGCGTTGTTTTAGAACAATTCGTACGAGTCAGGTTAGCATAGTTTAAATTTGCCTGTGATAAATCAGCTTCACATAAGTTCGTATGACTTAAATTAGCAAGTACTAAATTGGCACGAACTAAATCGACTCCCCTTAAATCCGCATCTCTTAGTGTAACTCCTCTTAAATTCGCTTCAGTCAAATTTGCTCCAACAAAAGAAGTTGAATCCATATTGGCTCCAATCGCATCCACTCGATATAAATCAGCGACATCTAATCGCGCACAATCTAACGTGGCTTCTTTGAGTTTTGTATCCCGTAACGTCGATCCTGACAGATCTGCATATGATAAGCTGGCTTTTTCAAGGTTGCTATTGCTTAAGTCTGATTCAGTCAAACAAGCATGACTTAAGTTAGCTCTTTGTAAATTACTATTCGACAAATTAGATTGCCGAAGATCTGCAAAACGCAATGTGATGTCTTTTAAATTTACATCACTCAAGTTGACTCTGCTTAAATTAGCCTTGCTAAAATCTCTTTTTCCCGCATCATATTCTTCTAATAGTTTTTGCCGTTTTCGATGAGCCTCGCCAAATTCATTGAGATCGTGATTTAAATAATAAGATAGATCGCGGAAGCGATCTAGTACGAAGAACCCAAAGTAAGCGCCTTCTAGTTCGGCTGTTTGCAAGTTAATAGCTTGACTTAATTTAGAAAACCTAAGATCGGCACACCTTAAGTTTGCCTTCCAAAAATCAACATTTTCAAAATTTGAACTTTTTAGATTTGCACTTTCCAAATTTGCTTGACGCAAGTTGACATTGTACAAGCTCGTTCCCGCTAAACAGGCTCTTCTAAGATCGGCATTTTCAAAGTTTACTCGGTCTAGATAACATTGAAAAATCGATCCTTTTAGATTTGCACCTCGAAAGTTTGCCTTATATAAATTAGTTCCGTAAAAGTTTACTCCTAACAACTCTGCATTTTTAAAAATAAATCCTTGAGTATTAATACGAAAAGATTGAGAGATTTTTCCGGCTTCTTTTAATCGAGCAACTTTCTCTAGCAAATCAAATTCTCGCAAAGAAATTCCCCTAAAGTCCTTTTCTCCCGCTTCACATCGTTTAATGAATTCTTCGGCATTCATAGGTTAGCTTTTATATCCATACTATCTAATATCGTATTAGAGTAACATTTGCTTGATGCAGACATCCGAAATAGATACAAATTTTAAAGTACCCGATAGAATTTAGTCTGAATTTCGATCGACCATTTTCTCTATTCTATTACCATTAACGATCCAATATGACACAAGGAATTCACACGATGGGAAGATCGAATCGGATGGACGATCGCATTTAGAATCATCTTACATTTCCTCTCCCGCACGAAGCCACCCTTCAACGTCCTCACGAACCGATTCGTACCCGAGAGCGAGGAAAACACCTCAGATCGATCGCCACCAGTTAATATTTGAGAAACAGAGATCCGCCCGAAATTATCGAACGGCGACGAAGTCGAATCCCCACACCCCCGCTTCCATCGGATTCTGTCACCTCGAGAGTCTCCAAAATCCCCTGCAATGCTGCCTCGAACAGGGTTGACTGCGTTTTGAGTATGGGGCGATCTTGGGTTATGGCTCGATCGCAAACGCAGTCAAAGGACGCTTACGGGGATGGTGAAAGCTCAGAACGATGACTTTCTGGGAATCTTCACGGCGAGGGAATCGTCTATGAGAACTCGATATTGTCCGTGCTTGCTCCAAGCGATCGCCACGATCGCACACGGATTGCTGGTTTTGACAAGGATACAAAAAAAGAGAGGCAGCTCGTGGCTACCCCTCTTCTCTATACTCATTTCGACAGCAAGTCGAACAATGCGGATGGCGAGACTCGAACTCGCAAGGATTGCTCCACACGCCCCTCAAGCGTGCGTGTCTACCAATTCCACCACATCCGCGTGGTATCTGCGCGGTTAACGTTTTTTAACCGCACTATGGTAACTTAACATAGCGACGAGTTAATTGTCACTATTTTCGGAAAATTTTTTCGTCGCGTCCGATCCGGCTTCCGAAATCCCCGCATTGCCCCTAGACACTCAAAGATGCAGTTCTCGAAAATTCTCATTGCCAATCGAGGAGAAATCGCCCTTCGCATCCTCCGTACCTGCGAGGAGATGGGCATTGCAACCGTTGCGGTGTACTCCACGGTCGATCGCCACGCCCTCCACGTCCAACTTGCAGACGAAGCCGTCTGCATTGGCGAACCGTCGAGCAACAAAAGCTATCTCAACATCCCCAACATCATCTCGGCAGCCCTGACGCGCAACGCCACCGCCATTCACCCCGGTTACGGTTTCCTCGCCGAAAACGCTCGATTTGCCGAAATCTGTGCCGATCACCAAATCGCCTTTATCGGGCCCTCTCCCGACTCCATGCGACAGATGGGGGACAAATCCACCGCCCGCGAAACCATGAATCGCATCGGCGTCCCCACGGTTCCGGGGAGCGACGGTTTACTCCGCGACGATCGCGAAGCCCTGGCTCTGGCTGAAAAAATCGGCTATCCGGTGATGATTAAAGCCACTGCTGGGGGGGGCGGACGCGGAATGCGCCTGGTTCGCAATGCTGAGGACTTACCGAAACTGTTTATGGCGGCCCAAGGGGAAGCTGAAGCCGCGTTCGGCGATCCTGGCATTTATATGGAGAAGTTCATCGAACGCCCCCGCCACATCGAGTTTCAAATTCTGGCAGACCAATTCGGAAACGTAGTCCACTTGGGCGAACGGGATTGTTCGATTCAGCGGCGACATCAAAAACTCCTCGAAGAAGCCCCCAGTCCCGCACTCGATCCGAAATTACGTCAGAAAATGGGTAAGGCAGCGGTCAAAGTCGCCAAAGCGATTAATTACG
The DNA here is from genome assembly GCF_028368005.1 of Geitlerinema sp. CS-897. Classification (NCBI taxonomy): domain Bacteria; kingdom Bacillati; phylum Cyanobacteriota; class Cyanophyceae; order Geitlerinematales; family Geitlerinemataceae; genus Geitlerinema; species Geitlerinema sp. CS-897. The sequence goes on from NZ_JAQNCQ010000164.1 coordinate 3,622, forward strand.
TCGGGGCGGGAACGGTGGAATTTCTCCTCGATGCGTCGGAAAATTTCTACTTTATGGAGATGAACACCCGAATTCAGGTCGAACACCCGGTCACGGAAGCCATTTGCGGGTTGGACTTAATCGCGGCTCAAATTAAGGTGGCTCAAGGGGAAAAGCTGCCCGTGACTCAGGGCGAGGTGGAGTTGCGGGGACACGCGATCGAATGTCGTATCAACGCCGAAGATCCCGATCGCAATTTCCGCCCCCACCCCGGACGCATCAGCGGTTATTTGCCCCCTGGCGGCGTCGGCGTGCGCGTGGACTCCCACGTTTACACGGATTACGAAATTCCCCCCTATTACGATTCGCTGATCGGCAAACTCATCGTTTGGGGACCGACTCGCGAACGGGCGATCGCTCGGATGCGTCGCGCCCTCCGAGAATGTGCCGTCACGGGAATCCCCACCACCATCGGCTTCCACCAAAAGATTATGGAAACCCCCGAATTCCTCGAAGGTACGGTGTACACCAACTTCGTCGAAAAGTGGATGGAGAAAAACAGTGAACAGTAGTAGGGTGCCGTGACGCGGCCGGAAAATGTGGCTGAAATCCGGTTAATGTTGTCTTACCGCGTCACGCACCGCTTTTACAGCGAGCAGTAAGCAGTGAGCAGTGGGGACAGTTTTCAGTTCACAATTTCTCCCCCTCTCCCTCTCTCCCCTTCTCCCCGGCCGAACTACCGCATCATCGTCAACAACCCTTGTTGACCGAGGAGAATTTCGCGAATTAGGCTAAAAATCCCAACCCATATAATGGGCGAAATGTCAACCCCCCCGAGAGGCGGAATAATTTTGCGGGTGGGGGCGAGGAAGGGTTCGGTGGGAATCGCCACCAGACTGAAGGGGAATTTTTGCAGTTCTGCTTGGGGATACCAGGTGAGAACGATGCGGATAATCATTAGGAGGATAGTTAAGCCTAAGAGAACGCTCAGGCTCAAACTGACGAGGTTTAGGGTACTCATTCGATCGCTTTCAATTATTAAGCTTTGTAACTAATTTCTGAACTCTATTGTATCTCGCTCTCGGGGCGATCGATCCCTGTCGAGACAGTCAAAGCGCCCTAACCTAGCAGTTCGAGAGCGGTTCGGCGGAAACTGTCTTTCCAAGCGTGCCTCAAATCGTTAAACTTAGTAAAGAATTATTTTGTATCGTTTGAGGAAGCGCGTTTTATGACCCCCTCTTTGATGAACTTTTTCTATAGCCTGATTGCTGGAGCCGTTATCGTTGTCATTCCGGCGACGGTGGCGCTAGTTTTCCTGAGCCAACAAGATAAAGTTCGCCGCTCTTAATTCGGCGTTCTTACGAGTTGGCGTCAGCAGCAGGCTCGACAAGCTGACGGTGGGCATTGTTGCTTCTCATTTGAGAACGTCGCTCGCCTTGGAGATTGTCTGTGTAAATCGCTAAGATGAGACTGATGTAGGAGAGAGGCTAATGGTAAACATCGCATTAGGCGGTCGCGGCCTGCTGCACGTAACGAGCGTTCGACCCGTCCTCGCCCAAGTCGCTTACGGCTTCGGGTGGGGCAGTTTAATGGGCATTGCCCTGGTGATCTGTGGCGTGGCGCTGTACCTGCTGCGATCGACGCGTCCTAATCTCGCTCGCGATCACGATATTTTCTTCGCCGCCGTGGCCTTGCTGTGCGGTGGGATTTTGTTTTTCCAAGGATGGCGTCTCGACCCCATTCTTCAATTCGGTCAGTTTCTGATGACGGGATCGGCGGTATTCTTCGCCGTCGAAAGCATTCGTTTGCGCGGGATCGTCACGCAACAGGCGAAACGCAACACGCCCATTGTGGACGAAGAACGGGAAGTCAGCCCCGACTATCAAGCTTACGAGTACGAAGCGGAGTTCGAGGAAATCGAACCCTACGAACCTTATCCGCCCAATCGTCGCATTCCGGGGAGTCGCGATCGCCGATCGCCTCGGGAGTCCTATGGCTACGAAGACGAACCTCGACGCCCCCCGACGCGGCGCAGTTCTGGAAGCAGCGGTCGCCGTCCGCCATCGGATACGACGCGCAAACCCCCTCGTCGCCGTCCCCCGAGTTCTGGCGGCCGTCCCCCGGTGAATTTAAACGACGATACCTGGGGTGATGCGGGATACAGCGATGTCAACCGTCCACCGAGTCGCCCGTCTCGCCGTCCGCCGAGTCGCCCGTCTGGTACGAGTCCTTCGCCATCCCGCCGTCCGCGACCGTCTCAACCGCGCCCGACGCGACCGAGTACGGAAGTCGAAGCCACGTTAGCGGACGACGACTACACTTCGAGTTACGGGCGATCGCCCTCCCGTCCGCCCCAAGACGAGCCGGACGTGACCACGGCGACTTACGAAGAGTACGAACCGCCCAAACCCTCGAGTTCGCCCCGCGATGCAGACGTTAACCCGGATTTCGATGAGGAACCCCGTCGTCGTCCTCCGACGAGTCGCACGCCGAAACCGCCTGTGGACGACTTCGACGATTTCGGGGAACCGGACGTGGCGAGCGATTACAATCCCTACGACGACGAACTCGAAGAAGACAATTCCAGTCAGTTCGATCGATAGTCGCGAGGAACGTTGGCAGGAACGCAAGAGGCGCAGACAAGACCCGTCAAAGACTGGCTGAGACGGTTGGGGACGCGAATCGGACTCGGAATCGCCGTCTTAGGACTCGGCAGTTGTACCCCGACGAGTCGCCCCCAACTCCCCGTCGCCCTCAACAGCTATTACACGGACGAACAGCCCGCCATGAGTGGAGACGGGCGTTTTTTGGCGTTCGTTTCCAACCGGGACGGAACCCGCAGTATTTTGCTGTACGACCTCCAACGTAAGCAGTTCGCGCAGTTGCCCCGACTCAACCGCAAGGACGCGATCGCCGAAACCCCCAGTCTCAGCTATACGGGGCGCTATTTAGTCTACGTGGCTAGCGATCGCGGCCGTCCGGAAATCGAGCTGTACGATCGCATCACCCAACGCACCCAAGTCCTCACGGGGGGTTATCGCGGCTGGGTTCGCAACCCCAACATCAGTTCCGACGGGCGATACGTGGTGTTCGAGACGGGACGGCGGGGACAGTGGGACATCGAAATTATCGATCGCGGGCCCGGTATCGAACTCGATCGACCCAATGGCAGTTAAAACAGCGTCACAGCCTTGGCGCAAGATGCCAAAAAAACGCCACAATGGAACTATCTCGACGAATTTTTTTGTGAAATTCCGAACCTGGTTGATGACGATGGCGATCGCAGCCGTTTCGAGCGGGTGTGCGGCGTATCCTCGCCTCCTCAACACCCCCTTCGATCCCGGCGGACGCAGTTTGAACTCTCCGGCCGCGGAAACGAACCCGGACATCGCCGGACGGTACATCGTGTTCGTGTCGGAGCGGGAAAAACGCCAGGATATTTACCTATACGACTTGCAAACCCAACGTACCATTGCTATACCAGGGTTAAACTCCCTGGCAACGGTGGCCGAACATCCCGACGTCTCGGCCGACGGGCGGTACATTGTGTTTGCGGGCAACCGTCAAGGGCGATCGGGGATTTTCCTTTACGATCGCGAAATCCGCCAACTGCGGAACGTCACCGACAGCCTCAACGCCACCGTTCGCAATCCCAGTATCAGCGACGACGGCAAGACGATCGCCTTTGAAGCTAACCTCAACGGTCAATGGGATATCCTCGTCTACAACCGTTCGGGTCAACCTCTCGATTTACCGACGCCTCCCCGTTAACCATGACTTCTCGACTTCTCCGTTTCGCTGCCTCGAGCCTTCTCGCAGCCGGACTCGCCACGGTCGCGATCGCGTCGCCGACTCCCTTGGCCCCTCGACCTGCCCTCGCTCAAGATGAAGACGAGCGGACGAACATTCGCGTCTACGAAGAAGCCAGTCCCGCCGTCGTCGCCATCGTCGCCGGAGAGGGAACCGGAAGCGGCAGCATCGTCACCTCTGACGGTCTCGTTCTGACTAACTCTCACGTCGTCGCCAACGCCGGACGCACCGTCACCGTCCGTCTGGCCGACGGTCGGGAATACGTCGCCGACGTCATCGGCTTCGACCCCAGCGGTCAAGACTTAGCTGCCTTACAAATTCGTAACGCTCGCAACCTCCCCACCATCGACATCGCTCCGATCGACTCCGTACAGGTGGGACAGCGAGCCTTTGCTATCGGCAGTCCCTTCGGCTTTGAAAATACCTTCACTGTCGGTATTGTCAGCCGCATCGACCCCAACGACGGCACGATTCAAACGGACGCGGCCATCAACCCCGGAAACTCCGGCGGACCGCTACTCAACTCGGACGCCGAAATGGTAGGAGTCAATACGGCGATTTTCACCCTCGGCCGCGAAGGAGGCAATATCGGCATCGGCTTCGCCATTCCCGTTCGCGACGTGCGATCGTTCCTGGCTTCGGTCGGCGACAACCGCGTGGCGACGACGCCCCAAATCGGCAGTCGGCTTCCGGGTTCCCAACTTCCCCAAACCTTGGCACTCAACGACCCGCCGGTCGACGGAGAACTCGGCAACGGCGACAACGTCCTCCCCGTCGATAACAGCTATTTCGACGCTTATATGTTTGAAGGAAACGCCGGCCAAACGGTGACGCTGGCGATGTCGTCCTTGGAGTTCGATCCCTACCTGATTCTACTCGGCCCCAACGGCAGCGATGTCGCCCAAGATAACAACGGCGGCGGAAATCGTAATGCCCGAATCCACGTTCGCCTACCGGAAACCGGACGCTACATCCTCTTGGCAAACTCCAATCAAGGGGGGGAGTCCGGACGCTATCGCCTCAGTCTCAACAGCGGCGATCGTAACGTCGCACCGTCTCCTCCAACGGGAAACCTGCTGTTACAGGAACGAGGTCAGCTGCAAGCTGGGGACTTAGTCCTCCCAGAAGACGGGAGTTTGTACGATGTCTGTCGCTTTGAGGGACGGGAGGGACAAACGGTGACGGTTACTCTCGAAAGTCCCGACTTCGATACGTATCTGTTGCTGTTGAGCGAAGCGGTTCGACCCATCGCGCAAAACGACGATATTGGACCGGGGAACACCAACTCGGCGTTACAGGTACGATTGCCCTATACGGGAACCTATTTCGTCTGGGTAAACGCTTACGATAACACCGGACGAGGACGGTACGAGTTGACGGTTCGTTAAGTTGGCGACTCCATCGACAATCCCCTCTGTGTCCTCTGTGTCTCTGTGGTGAAAAATTTAACCCGCAACCCTGTAGGGTCGCTGTATGCAACGACCCTACGTTTATATTGCATTTTCTATAAAATGCCCACGAAATGCAGCGGTCCGTATCCAGTAATCAGTTCCGCCATTAAGGCCAAAAAGCCCAACATAGCCAAACGACCGTTCCACCGTTCCGCCGAGATAGTCAATCCCCATTCCCAGCGTTCGGGCGGGTAGAATTTGGTTTGTTTGGGGGGGTGCATGACGCCATCGAAAGTGAGGTTGGGAGCGTTGGCGGCTTCGACGACTAAATCTGCTAAGTCTTCGACGAACATCGGGTGCGTGTTGAGGGCGGGGACGCGGTGGAAGTTGTGGATTCCTGCTTCTTCAGCCAGTTCGCGATATTCCATATCGATTTCTTGCAGGGTTTCGATATGTTCGGAGACGAAGCTGATGGGAACGACAACGAGGGTTTCGACGCCTTTTTCGGCCAGTTCGGCGATCGCATCCTCAGTGTAGGGTTGCAGCCATTCCACCGGGCCGACGCGGCTTTGATAGGCTAAGGTGTAGTCGTTGGGGCGGCCGAGCGTCTCGACGATCGCCTCGGTGCAAGCTTCGATTTCTTGTTGGTAGGGGTCGCCTGCTTCTTCGACGTAGCTGCGGGGGACGCCGTGGGCGCTAAAGAAAATGTGGGCGCGATCGGGATCGGGGAGTCGATCGAGTTCTTTGGCGATCAGATCGGCCATTGCTCGTAAGTAGCCCGGTCGGTCGTACCATGAGGGAACGACGGTATAGTCGACTTTTTGTAATTGGGGGTCGTCTTCCCAAAGTTTTTCGAGGAGGCGGAAGCTCGAACCGCTGGTACTGATGGAAAACTGAGGGTACAGGGGCAGAATGACGAGTTTGTCGAGATCGTCACCGTGAATTTGGGCGATCGCTTCTTCGGTAAACGGATGCCAGTACCGCATTCCTACGAAAACGCGGCTGTCGTATCCTCGCTGCTCCAGGCTCGCTTGCAGGGCGTTGGCTTGTTCTTCCGTGATGCGACGCAGGGGCGATCCGCCACCGATCTCTCGGTAGTTCTCTTGGGATTTTTGCGATCGCATACTCGAAATCAACCACGCCAGCGGTTTCTGCAACCACGGAAACGGTAAGCGGATAATTTCGGGATCGGAGAACAGGTTATAGAGAAAAGGTCGGACGTCTTCGAGCTTGTCCGGACCTCCTAAGTTCAGGAGCAAAACGCCAACGCGACCCATAGCAGCTAATGTTTCCCAAATTTTTATATTCTTTACCAATATTAACAGTATGAGGGGCGATCGACAAGCTCGATCGCCCCTACACCGTAATAATTATGGGTGTTTCGTGTTGTTTGTAACAAAATCTAAATTTTTTTAAAATTTTTCTAAAAAAGTCTTGTCAAATGCCTCGAAATTGCAACTCGATGACAGAACGTCGAGTGGAGAGTTTGGGGAGTATCGCCGTCCTCGAAACGCCATCCAATTCGTTTGTTAAATTAAAGGCAACGATCGAGATAACAATTCCCATTCGGTTAAGGCGATGCACCCTTTAAAAAAACTGCCCCTCATCGCGTTGGGAAGTCTTCTTTCTCTCGGGGGGTTCCCTAGCGAAGTTTACGCTATCTCGCCAACGGTTCGATTGACGAAAACCCTCAAGTTTTCTCGTTCTGAAACGAAAAACACTCCCGAGATCCCCGAGGCGTCCGATATCGAAACGCCCAGCGAAGAACGTGCCGCTCCCGCCGAATCAGAACCCGACCGTTGGGAAATAGAGGGCGATCGCGGCGAGGGAAACATTCCCAAAGCAACAACCGACCCAACCGAGGACGAAGACGATCCCCTATCGAGTTTTGCACCGGATATCGATCGCCTGCAAATTCTTCTCGAAGCCGATCGCCTGTACCTCTCTGGAAATTATACCGACGCCGAAGCCCTGTATCGCCAAGTCAAGCCACCGTTTTCTATAGACATCGGCGAATTCAGGCCGCGAGCCGTACCGTTTTCCGACCCAGATTTACTCTCTCCGGCCGGAGCGGTATACTGGCGCGAATCGACTGCTGGAATCGAACAGGGACTCGAAACGCGCATTTTCGTCCCCCTCGAACTCCTCATCGAAGAACATCCCGAATTTATCCCCGGTTATTTAAGGTTAGCGGCCGTGTTGCGCGATCGCGATCGCCCCGAAGAAGCCCTCGACGTTCTCGAACGGGCGGCGTCGATGTATCCCACCGAAGCGCAACTCGTCGAAACCTATATCTACCATCTCGCCGACGCCGAAAAATGGCTCGAAGCCTCCATCGCCGCCCGTCAGTTTTCGCTGTTGCTTCCCGAACATTCGAGGGCGGACAATTTCCGGGGTTTCGCCGACGAAATGTTTAAAGAATTCCAACGGGATTTACGAGCGGACTTGCGAGAAAGTGCGATCGCCTCAGTTTTCACTGGGGCGTTGAGTGTATTCGCGACGGGTTCGCCTTTCGCGGCCATCCCGACGTTACAACTGGCGTTGCTACTGCTACAAGGGGAAGACACCGTCGGAGAGAAATTCGTCGAAGTCGCCCAGGAACAGCTTCCCCTCGTCGAAGATGTTCGAGTGACCGATTACGTCAACGATATCGGCGATCGCCTGGCCGATTTGACGGGGCGGGACATGGATTACGAGTTTTACGTGATTCTCGACGAGAACGTCAACGCCTTCGCCCTTCCCGGCGGAAAAATCTTTATTCACGCCGGAGCGATTTTGGCGATGGAATCAGAAGCAGAACTGGCGGGGTTATTGGCTCACGAATTGTCTCACGCGGTTCTCTCTCACGGATTTCAACGGATGGTGGACGCCACGATGTTCGGAAACGTCGTGGGGTTAGTTCCCTACGCTGGGGGGATTCTCAACAATTTAATGTTTTTCGATTACAGTCGCGACCAAGAGCGACAAGCCGATATCTTAGGAACACGAATTCTCGCCACGTCGGGATACGCCGCCGACGGGTTGTGGAACGTGATGGTGGAACTGCACGAACGGGACGATTCGCCGTCAATTCCCGCTTGGATTTCGACGCACCCCGACACCGAGGATCGGATTCAGTATCTCGAAACGCTCATCGTGGAGAACGGTTACAACCGCTATGCTTACGAGGGAGTTGAGGAATACGCGCAAGTTCAGGCTCGGGTTCAGAAGTTGATGGAGGATTACATCGAAGAACGGGAAACCGAAGAAGCCGAAGAAGCCGAGGTGATGAATCGGGAGTTAGAGCGTCAGTGGCGACGGGAGCAACGAATGGAACGGATCGATCCCTTCGATTGGTACGGCCGTCCTGGGGAGCGATCGATCCGGATGCCACCGGGGTTTTAGCTTTTGCTATCCTATTCAATTCAAAAATGGGCGGTACTGGGATCGAACCAGTGACATCCTGCTTGTAAGGCAGGCGCTCTACCGCTGAGCTAACCGCCCAGTGAAGTCCTATCATACACCATAGTTACATTCGATCGCAAGTCATTCGCGATCGCGGTACGATCGGCGAAGTTGTTTCGCACTCGACCTCATGTCCGATTCGCTGACTCCAGAAACCGCCACGTTGCAAGCCTTACAGCGCCTCGTCGAAGTCGTCGCCAAACTGCGCGATCCCGACGGAGGATGTCCCTGGGATTTGGAACAAACCCCAGAAAGTCTGATTCCCTACATCATCGAAGAAGCTTACGAAGCGGTAGACGCGATTCGTTGTGGCGACAGCGATGCGATCGCCGAAGAATTGGGCGATTTGCTGTTACAAGTGGTGTTACAGGCGCAAATTGCCCGAGAATACGGTCATTTTACCCTGGCAGAGGTGACAGATGGCATCGCCGAAAAACTGATTCGTCGTCACCCCCATGTTTTCGCCGATGTGGAAGCGAATACTTCTGGGGAAGTTCGACAGAATTGGGAGAAAATCAAAGCCGAGGAAAAGGGGGAATCTCAACCGACACTGACCTCGAAATTAACTCGTTACGCTCGCACGTTACCGCCGCTGACGGCGGGGATGAAGATTTCTAAGAAAGCTGCCGCTGTGGGGTTTGAATGGGAGAACGTTGAGGGTGTTTGGGATAAGTTTCACGAAGAACTCGATGAGTTTCACCAAGCGTTACGTCACGAAAGTCAGGAACGCCAACAGGAAGAGTTGGGGGATTTGTTGTTTGTTATTATTAATTTGGCGCGGTGGTACGACCTCGACCCAGAAGCGGCGTTACATGGGACGAACCATCGGTTTTTAGAGCGATTTGCCAAGGTTGAAGCGGCGTGCGATCGCCCCCTTTCGGAGTATTCGTTGGAGGAGTTAGAAGCCTTTTGGCAAAAGGCGAAGAAATTGTTGAAACAGTGAGAAACGGAACCAGAACCCCGGTGTCTTGGAGATGCCGGGGTCTTATTTCGACTGAGTTCTTTAAATCCTGCTATGCTGGAAGATATATTGTGCGATCGAGCTTTGAATTATGTCTTCCGAAACGCTCTCGAGATACGTGACGCGCAACGCTGAAATTTTGGGCGGAGAGCCGATCGTAACTGGAACTCGTACCTCAGTCCGAGCCATTGTCGGTTTGTGGCGTTTGGGAATTATGCCAGAAGAAATTCTGGCTCTTCCGAACTTAAGATGCAGAATCAATCTGAAAAAATCATAGAAAGCTGACTCCTAAGCTCAAAGTTGCAGAAATTACGAAATCCATAAGCTTTGCGTTTAATCAGCTTTAACTTGTTGTTTAAACCTTCCAC